>JAFUDD010000499.1 GCA_017459315.1 Clostridia bacterium
ATCGGCTTGCTTCCCGGGCCGACAAAGCCCGTGACGCCGCGGGTGTTGCGGATCACATACCATGCGCGCGGGTTCATGACGAGATCATACGTCACACCGCCGCCGCGCTCCTCGGGACGCTCCTTTTCGACAACGTCCACGAGCATCTTCACCATCACGTAGCCGGGATAAACCTTGCGGATGATGGACTTCCGTTTCCCGTTGGGCAGGATCTCAATGGTTTCCTCGGTCGGATACATGACCTCCAGGATGATATCCTGCAAGCCTGCGTTTTCGACGGCTTTGATGAGATCCTCCTTGACCTTGTTTTCATACCCGGAATAGGTATGAACCACATACCATTTGGCTTCCTGACTCATGCGACTTTAACCGATGTGCGTGAGCGTATCGACGACATTGCGCGCAGCTTCGGGCGCAGCGTCGAGCAGGAGCTGCATGGGCTTGCCGAACACAAAGTCCAGAACATAGATGATGATCGTGACCGCGAGCACGACGACGATAACAACGCCGGTGTTCTTCGCAAGCTCTTTCGGGCTGAGCCACGTCAGCTTCTTGACCTCGCCCCACATCTCCTTGAGATACGTGCCGAGGTTGAACTTCTTGTCGTCCTTCTTGGCGGGCTTTTTGTCCGTCTTCTTTTCGGGCACCTTAACGTCCTTCTTTTCGAGATCCTTCGCCATTTGACTCACCGATTACTTGGATTCTCTGTGGATGGTGTGCTTACGGCAGAAACGGCAATACTTGTTGAACTCCAAACGATCGGGATCGTTCTTCTTGTTCTTGAAAGTGTTGTAATTTCTCTGCTTGCATTCGGTGCAGGCCAATGTGATTTTAACGCGCATGGATGAAACCTCCTCTGGATTTTCACATCAAAAACAGCCCCCTACAGGGGCACCTGTTCAAAGTTACCACAAACAGCCCAGTTTGTCAACGAAAACTTTTGATTTTCGGGGATTTTTTTCGTAAAATTCGTTTCCTGTCCCCTGCAGCGCCGTCCTTGGTTCCGCCGCGTCAAAGCTGCCGCTCGGCCTCGGCCAGCATCGTGCCGGACAGCGCGTGATTCTCGTTCAAATACACGTACACGTCGTATACGTCATACCGCTCGAACAGCGCGGACACCGGGCCGAAAACGTACTTCCGGTACGTGCGCGAATCGTAGCAGCAGACGCGGCTGTACACCTCCGCAAGCAGCGGTATCGCGCAAAGCCCGATGGAATCGGTCAGCACAAGGCACGTCTTGCCGTTGCCTGCGTCGTTTTCGATCACTGTCCACGGCGCGCCCGGCCCGCCGAGATAGACGCAGTAGCGGTCGGACGACGGCGCGTCCTTTTGGATCAGCGGAACCTCGGTGCAGGTTTCGGCGTCGCTGTACTGCCAGACGCGCACCGGATGGATCGTCGAAACGATTTCGAGCGTGTCCGGCCGATCGCGGTAGATATCCGCGTGCGAATCGCGGTAGAACGTGCCGAGGAACGGAAATTCCTCCTCTCTCGGAAAAGCTTCATACGGCGGCAGCGTCTCCCCCGCCGCGGCCAGCATCCGTTCGGTCAGCGCATACGCGGCGCGCGGCGTCCAATGAATATCCGTATAATAGAACAGCGTTTCGCCCGACAGCAGCGGCTTTTGAAGCACCTCGACCGAGGAGAACGCGAACACGTTGTCCTCGCTCAGCGCCTCGATAAACGGCTCGATCTCCGACTCCATTGCCTTTGGCTCCGGGTGGCGCAGAAAGTTCGTGACGATATGGCTCGGCGGCACGTATGTCACCGCCACGATGCCGTCCTTTGGCAGCAGCGCCGCATACCGGTCATACAGCGCAACATGCGGCATAACCTGCTCGCGCGGGTAGGCGCTGTAAGCGTGCCGCCCCTCCTCCGTGACGATGTATTGCTGCAGGAACACCGGGTAATCCTGCCAGCTTGCTGGCGGCTTGGTCGGGCGCGGCGTCGGCGCTTCGTCCGGCGCGGCGGTCGGCGTCGGCGTAACGGTCGGCGCAGGCGTTTCCGCCGCCGTCGTGAGGGCCGATACGGTCAGCAGCAGCGCGACGGCAGCCGTCAGCAACAGAGGTTTCGGTTTTGTCATAAGCGGTTGTCCCTTTCCTGTTCCGGCCTCAGAAATGCCGGTTGCAGAGCTGGAAGAACGAATCGTCGAACGCGTGCAGCTCGCCGACGATCAGGTAGATATCGTAGACCTCTTTTTCCTCGCACAGCGCGGACACGCTGCCCATCGCCTTTAGATCGTAATAGCGCGGGTCGTACCAGCAGACGCGGCTGTATGTTTCGGCAAACATCGACAGGGCGCACAGGCCGTAGGAATCGCAGATCACAAGGCACGTTTTGCCGATGCCGTTTTCGTTCTCGATCTCCGTCCACGGCCCGGCGGGACCGCCGAGATAGACGGTGAAGCGGTCGCGTTCGTTCGCGTTCTTGTTGATCAGCGGGATCTCGGTGCGCGTCTCGCGGTCGGTGTAGCGCCAGACCGTGACCGGCGTCGTCGTCGAAATAATCTCCAGCGTGTCCGGGTGCGATTCCATCTGCTTGTTCGGGGAATTGCGGTAGAGCGTCCCACGGAACGGGTATTCCTTCTCCATCGGGAACGCATCGTAGGGCGGCAGGGTTTCGCCCGCCTCCTCGAGCATCTTCGTCACAACGTAGTGCGCGCCGCGCGGCGTCCAATGCATATCGGTGAAGAAGAATACCTCCTCGCCCGCAAGCAGCGGTTCGTCGAGCAGCTCCGCCGCTGAGAACGCGATCACCTTGTCTGAGGTCAGCGCATGGATGAACGGCTCGATCTCGCTTGTGAAGCCCTCCGGGTTCTTTTCGAGCCGCAGATACGTCGCGCGCGTGCTGTTCGGCACCATTGTCCACACCAGCACGCCGTCCTCCGGCAGCAGCGACGCGTAGGCGTCAAACAGACTGCACTGCTTATACACGTCGCGGCGCGGACGGGTGAAATTGCGGCGGCGCTTGCCGTCGAATACCGAGTAGAAGCTCAGCGGATCCGGATAATCACGGTAGTCCGCGGCAGGCTTGGTCGGACGCGGGGTGGGCGTCGGCTCGGGCGTCGGGGTCGGTTCCGGTGTCGGGGTCGGTGTCGGCGTTTCGGTCGCAAGCGCGGCGGGATCCGGCGAAGGCGTATCGGTCGGGACCGGGGTCGGCGCAGGCGTCGGCGAGGGCGTCAACGTCGGGCGCGGGGTCACGGCGGCTTCGTCGTCCCCGATGACTTCGGCGTTCTGCATGTCGCCCGCATCGTCCTCAAGCACGCGGGCATAGTCCTCCATCGTCGCAAGGCTGCCGGCCTCCCGGATCGTGCGGCTCCAGTCGATCCACGTATCGCGCAGCGGGAACGCGTCGGCAAGGAACGCTTCGAGCCCGTCCATGAACGAGCCGTCGAGCAGTGCCTCGCCCGATACGGCCGGGCGCTCGGCAAGCAGGCGGTTTTCGGCTTCGGAATAGCGCGTCCCGGCGGGCGTTCCGACAAGCATCCATACGCCGGCCGCGAGCAGCGCGACGAGGGTCAGCAGCGCGACGGTCGCCAAAAATCGTTTACGCATAGACCCTCCTTAAAAACGAAAATACAGGAACGGATTGAAGCTCTGTCCGATCAAAAACAGCAGCGACACCCCGATCAGCAGCAGCGACACAGCGGCGCGGCAAACGGGCCGCAAAATGGCGTACAGACGCGAATCCTTCCGCTTTTCCCACCATGTCTCGACGGTCTTGCGAAGCGGCAGGCAGCAGACGAGCGCGGCCGTCAGCAACACCGGATTGCTCTTAACGGCATAGACCGTGTGCG
>JAFUDD010000500.1 GCA_017459315.1 Clostridia bacterium
GCCGAGCAGCTGCCCGACGAGGATCGACACGGTCGTGCCGGTCGCAAAGAACGCGCAGAAGAACAGGTTGGACACGGTCGAGGAAATGTTGATTGCGGAAACGACCTCCAGTCCGCGCATCGAATAGCATTGGTTCAGCGTCGTCATGCCGGACGACCACAGCACCTCATTGAACAGCAGCGGCAGTCCCTTGACGGCGACCTTTTTCAGCAGCGGCACCGGCACGGTCGGATGACGATAGAGGCCGCGAATATACGGGTGCTGCTCGGTATGGCGATGCGCCCAGATCACGATGATCGCGCACTCGACCAAACGGGCGATGATCGTCGCCTCCGCCGCGCCGACGACGCCGAGCGCCGGAAAGCCCAGCTTGCCGAAGATCAAAATGTAATTCAGCACAAGGTTGACGAAGATCGCGGCGATGCCGGCCTTCATCGGGAGCATCGTTTCGCCGCACTCGCGGAGCGTGCTGCCGTAGACCTGCATGACGGCAAACGGCAGCATCTGCCACAGCATGACCGCCATGTACTCCTTGCCGCGCGTGAGCGTCAAGGCCATGTCGATATTGGCTTCGCCCTCATGCAGAAACAGCGAGATCAGCGGCTCGCCCCACACGGCAAACACCGTGCCGAACAGCAGACACGCCGCAAGACCGATGTAGTATTTCAGCCGCATCGTGTGCCGCACGCCGTCCATATCGTGCGAGCCGTAGAACTGCGCGGTGAAGATGCCCGCGCCGGACAGCCCGCCGAAGATGCACAGGTTGAACACAAACAGCAGCTGATTGACGATGGCGACGCCGGACATGGCCTCGGTGCCGACCTGCCCGACCATGATGTTGTCGAGCAGGGACACGAAGTTGGTGATCACGTTCTGCACAAGCACCGGCAGCATCACCGCCAGCAGCCGCTTATAAAAGGCGCGGTCGCCGATGTATTTTTCTTTGAATCGCTTCATATCTTTCCTTTAGAAAACGCCCGCGTCCCCCGCCGGAGGGTACGCGGGCTTTGATGCTTTTATTCGCCGCGCAGCGTCAGGTTTGCGTCGTCGCCGCGGCGGATGCCGTCGTTGTAGATCGGATCGGACAGCGTCGGGCATTGCTCGGTATAACCCCACATCAGACCGTCCGGCAAATTGCGCTGCTTGCTCTTGTTCTTCACATTCAGGTGCATATTGAGCTGCTCGCCCATGAACACCATCGAAGCGGACACGCCGCCGTCGAGGTTATACGCCTCGATGCAGTTCTCGTTTTGGAACAGCTGCGCAAACTCCAGCAGGTTCAAGCCGACGCTGCGGTCGTCCTGCCGCCCATCCACGACGATCACGACCAAATGACCCGGCTCGACCATGCCGATGCCCGCGCGCGGGTTCTGCGTATACAGCTTGAACGGCGAGGAACGCAGGCCCGATTCGGTATTGAGCTTGCCCTCATGGATCAGCCACGGGCCGAATGAATGTACGTCACGGTAGCCGTTTTCCTTGAGTTCCGTCTCCGTGACTGTGTTCTTGAGATGGATCCCAAGCGTCAGCGCGACCGGATCCCACGACATCATGTCATTCCGTGTGACGTTGTGCAGGTATACGCGGCCGTCGCGGATCAGCACACCCTTTTTGTCGGTGTCCATGTTCAGCATATTGTCGCCGTCGATCAGCAGCACCGCGCGGTAGCGGCGCGCCATCTTCCACGGCGCTTCCGAGGTGCGCCCGGTTCGGCCCTCGTTGCCGAAGCCGGAACGGTATTGATCGGAGCGCATCCGCACGTGCGCGGTATAGTAGACCAAGGGCCGCCGTTCGCCGAGCGAGGTTTCGGTGCGCTCGATCAGCACGGACAGCTCGTCCGAGCGATATTCCCAATGCCCGGCTTCGATGTCCGCCACAATGACCTCCTCCGGCTCGTCGGGCTGCCGGAAGTATTCCGCCCACTTGGGGGTCGGCGTCGGTTCCGGCGTTGGCTCCGGCGTAGGCGTGGGGGTCGGCGTGGGAGTGGGCGTGGGCGTTGGGGTCGGCGTAGGCGTCGGTGTCGGCGTCGGCGTCGGGGTCGGCGTGGGCGTCTGGGTCGGCGTTGCAGTCGGCGCGGCGGTCGGCTCGACGAC
>JAFUDD010000501.1 GCA_017459315.1 Clostridia bacterium
GCCGCCGCGATGGATCCCGGCGATCTGCCCGCAAGGATCGCGACGAAGTTCTTCCCGTTCCTGGATATGTTCATGGAGCTGTACCAGAAGTACATGACCGAGCCGCTGTCCGTGTTCACGAAAACTTTGCTGAATACCATCGGCTACGACGCGTATCTACGCGCCGATAAAAAGGAAAACTATGAAACGAGAGCCGAAACGGTGCAGGAGCTTTTGGGCTACATCGACGAGTTTGAAAAGGGCTGCGACGAGCCGGACGGCAACGTGCTGCAGGCGTTCTTAACGAACGTTGCGCTGTTCTCGCAGGCCGACGCCGTGGACGAGGGCAGCGGATGCGTCAACCTGATGACGCTGCACGCCGCAAAAGGGCTTGAATTTCCGGTCGTGTTCCTTTGCGGTCTGGAGGACGGGCTGTTCCCGTCGAACCAGTCGCGCGGGGATAAGGAAAAAATGGAAGAGGAACGCCGCCTGTGCTACGTCGGCGTGACCCGCGCCAGGGAAAAGCTCTATCTTTCCTATGCGCAAAAGCGGATGCTGTTCGGCAGCATCAACTATGCCGCCCCGTCCCCATTCCTCACCGAAATGGGCGATGCGCTCCCGATCAACCGTTCGCAGCCGCGGCAGGCGTTCCGGCAGTCCGCGGAGCAGGCCGAGCGCCGCACCTACACGCCGCCGAAGGTGACGACCTCGATGGCGGTCAAGCTGACCAAGCCGGAGCCGCCGAAGACCCCGACAAAGAAGTTCGACGGCGCCGTGGGCGACCGCGTGAACCACAAGGTGTTCGGCAAGGGCACGATTGCGGGCATCTCCGGCAGCGGCAGCGCCATGATCGTCGAAATCAAATTCGACAACGGCATGTCCAAGAAGCTCGCCGCCGCGTTCGCGCCGCTCGACAAGCTCGACGCGTAAACGGCTTCGCAGATCATTCATTCCGACATTCCCCGGGGCGGGAGCAAAACGCTCCTGCTCCTTTTTCTGTATTACACACAAGGAGGACCGCATGGTTTCCGAAAGACAAAAAGAACTGGTGCAGCTTTTGAACCGCTATGCCGCGGCGTACTATGAGCAGGACGCGCCCGTCGTGTCCGACGCCGAATACGACGTGCTGTATGACGAGCTGTTATCGCTTGAAAAGGAAAGCGGCGAGGTCACGCCGGACAGCCCGACCCTGCGCGTCGGCGGCGCGCCGCTGACGAAATTCGATTCGCACGTCCATCTTGCTCCGCTGTGGAGCCTCGACAAGGTGCGCACCATCGAGGGGGTGCGCGACTTTGTCGAGCGTGTGCAAAAGGCCGCGGGCGCGCGCAAGGTCACGTTCGGCCTCGAATACAAGTTCGACGGGCTGACCGTGAACCTCACCTACGACAACGGCGTATTGGTGCAGGGCGCGACGCGCGGCAACGGTGTCACCGGCGAGGCGATCCTGCCGCAGATCCGCACGATCCGCAGCGTGCCGCTGTCGATCCCGTACAAGGGACGCATGGAGGTGCAGGGCGAGTGCATCATGAAGCTGTCCGTGCTCGACGCCTACAACAAGACCTCCACCGAGCCGCTGAAAAACGCGCGCAACGCCGCCGCGGGGGCGCTTCGCAACCTCGACCCCGCCGTGACCGCGGCGCGACGCTTGGACGTGTTCTGCTATAACGTCGGCTATATCGAGGGGAAAACGCTCCATGATCAAGCCGAAATGCTCGCGTTTTTGAAGGAAAACGGCTTCCCCGTCTCCCCCTATGTGCGGTGGTGCGAGACAGCCGACGAAATCTTAACCGAGATCGACCTTGCCGAAGCCACGCGCTCGTCGCTCGATTTTCTGATCGACGGCATGGTGATCAAGGCCACGGACTTTGCGCTGCGCGAGGATCTCGGCTACACCGAAAAGTTCCCGCGCTGGGCGATGGCGTATAAATTCGCCGCCGAGGAAACGACCTGCATCGTCGAGGACGTGACATGGGAGGTCGGCCGAACCGGCAAGCTCACGCCGCTTGCGCATGTCGAGC
>JAFUDD010000502.1 GCA_017459315.1 Clostridia bacterium
CTTCTGAACCACACCAGCGGAATTCCCGACTATTTTGACGATGCGGACTGGTTTATAAAAATCTGGAAGGAAGAAAAACGGGTCCCGTGCAACGACGAAATCCTCAGTTTTCTCCGTGAAACCAAAGCGAAACCATACTTCGCACCGGGGGAAGGATTGCGTTACTCCAATACCGGCTATAACCTGCTGGCTCTGCTTGTGGAGCGGCTCTCCGGCGTTCATTTCGAGGAATTTCTGCAAAAGAACATCTTTGAGCCTGCCGGGATGACCTCCACCCGCTGCTGTCATATCCGCAGGGACGGCGTTCCGTTCGAGAACTACGCCCGTGCGACGGTATTCGAAGACGATAAATGGGTTGCCGATATTGACTCCGCCGAGGACGGAGAAGTGGTTGCCTTTGATGGTCTGAACGGTGACGACTATGTGTACACCAACATTTTTGACATGCTCAGATGGGACAGGGCGCTGCGCGAAGGCAAGGTGCTTACTGCCGAGGAGCAGCAGATCATGTACACCCCCGGTAGACTCAACAACGGCGAAGATGCTGTTTACGATGAGGACGATGGACTGGGCTACGGATTCGGATGGGGAGTCGGACACGACGAGAAGTACGGTCTGATTGTCAGTCACAGCGGCGGTATGCCGGGTGTCGCTACCTGGTTTGAACGCTTCATAGATGCGGACAGGGTTCTTGTGATCCTCGCCAACCGGGACTACAGGGATGTAAGGGCGTATTTGGGTTACTGGAACGGAATGGAAGCAATCGCAAGGGATAAGGAACCGGAGCCCATCGTGTCGATTGAGGATATTGCACTCAAAAGTGTCGACAAGTCGAAATGGAATAGTTTCTGCGGCAAGTACGAGCATCCTGAGGACGCCGATTTTATTGTCGACGAAGTCTTCCTGAGAAACGATGAGCTTTACGCAAAAGCAATCGACGAAGACGGCGATGAAGTCGAATTCATGCTCTATCCCATCGGGGAAAACGAGTTCGGCAGGAAGGGCGGGATGCTCAAGTTGACCTTCAGTGACGACTGTGTGGCGTACGACGATCTCACCTGTAAAAAGCTGTAAGCATCATTTTGCAAATTCCGGCTTGCCGGGACAATGAAATCGATCCGGGCGTCCTGACGCAATCGGTCAACGGCATATTCCTGACGCCGAGGGTCGTGACAACAGCATGAATATGTGCCATTTTATTCACGCTGTTGTCCCAAGGTATGTGGAGTGCGTGACATGGATAACAAAGAAACAGACAAATCGCAAATGAATGGAAGCATGAAAGATATGAATCAATTGCATTTGGAAAAGATCACTTATCTCAACTGGCACGACGTAGAAGATCTTCGTTTGACGAAAGAACAGAAGAATTATCTGCCTGACAATGTCAGCAATCTTGCCCTGGCAGGCGTAATCCGCGAAGCAGGCTTTCATGTTTTTACTTTTGGGATCTATTTGGGAGAAAAGCCGATTGGGTTCGTGATGATCGGATATGATATCCCACTTGACCCGGAAGATGACCTGAATGAAAAATACTGGTTTACAAGGGACAGCTACTTTATTTGGCGTTTTATGATAGACAAACGCTATCAGAGAAAAGGCTACGGCAAGCAAGCGCTGGAACTCATACTCGATTTCATCCGCTCCGGCCCATGCCGAAAGGCAAAATATGCCTGGCTGTGCTATGCGAATGAGAATGAAGTCGCTCGCAGGATGTATGCGGGATTTGGCTTTGAAGAGGTTCCCGAAGCTTATGATGAGGACGACGGCGAAATGCCCGCTGTGTTGAAACTGTGAGACAAATCAGTATTTGTGGAGGTCAAACATATCTTCGAGAAAGAGTTCGCACGGAAGCAGATGGAGTGCTACAGCGAGGACAAGAAGAAGGAGCTTGCGGAAAAGCGCCGGGAGTTGAACAAGGCCAAGCGCCGTATCGCCGAAATCGACGGGCTGATCCAAAAGCTTTACGAGGACAACGCCAGGGGTAAGCTCTCCGATGACCGCTACGCCACGTTGTCCATGGCCTACGAGGAGGAACAGCAGAAGCTGAAAGCCTCTCTCCCCGAAATGCAGACCTAACTTACATTCATTTTCAACAAGGATTCACCCGTGTGTTTGATTGCTGTCGGCTACAAGCAGCGGCTCCTCCTAATCAGCTGAATCAGACCGATTGACAAGACGGTTTCCTTCAAATGCACGATACGCCCTGCCGCGGCAGGCAGGGCGTATCAGCAGGAGGAAAACGGTTATTCGTATATCTCGATCTCCGCCGCCTGCGCGCCGCCGGTGCGGGACGAGGAGTTCATCGTAAAGGTCAGTTTGACAAACCGTGCCTCGGTCGAGTCAAAGTCGATGCGGATGCGGTTGCCGGTTGCGGGATCGAACGCGAAGCGGGTCGCGGGGACAAGTTCCGTATAGGTCTGTCCGTCTGTACTGACCGAAACGGCGATTTCCTGCGTCCGCGCTTCCCAGATCGCGGAAGGATTCAGCCGCACCGCGACCGTCGAGATCGAGAAGCTCCCGTCGAGATCGATCACTATTTCCGCCGGGAAGCCCTTGCTTTCCCAATACGTATCGGTCTTGCCGTCGTTCACATTGGAGTCCACATAGACGTCTGTATGCTCGCCGGAGGATATTTTTTTGCCTTCGGCAAGATTCGTCGTTTCCGGCATCGGAATGTAGTTTGCTTCCGGGTCGGGGAAGCACGGCGGACGCTGCGCCTTGGTCTGCTCCGGTGCTTCGACGACGGTCAGTCCGGGATCGCTCGTTTCGGCATGCTTTTGAAAGAAAGCGACGCCGATCACGATCAGCGAAACCGCGATCACAGCGATCAAAACAATGTTCAGGATCCGATTCATAAGCCGCGCCTCCTTATTCCACCGTAATGCCGTCGCAATACTCGTTGACGGTTGCCTTCATCGTCTTGAGATCGGCGATGCGTTCTCCGAGAATCGTGACGTTTTTCAGTCTGACGTTCGTAATGCGGTACTGCTCGCTCTGCCCCGCAAAACGCGACGCCGGCACCTTGCCGTCTGCCGTATTCACAACGGTCAGTCCGTCGATCAGAATGTTGTCGATCGTGCCGTACTCGTCCTTCACGGTCGTCCAGCCGGATTTGGCGAGCGACATCTCGATCAATTCTTTGTTGTTCCCGTTGTCGCCCTGCATACATGCGTTTTCAACGACGATATTGCGGTAGATAACGTCATGCACGAATGCGTCGTCGCTGTTGTGAATGCTGATGACCGGCTTATGGAAATTGTACAGCACCGTGATGTTCTCAAACAGCACATCGGAGATCTCCGGATCGAGCGTCATACCCTTGTCAGTCTCGTAGCCGATCTCCATCGACTGCGCAAGATCGGTCCAGATCTGAATGTCCCGGAACGTAATTCCCCTGGTTGAGCCGGAATAGTTCTTGACGACAAGGCTGTCGTCCCATGTGCGGGCAAAGCTGTTCGTCACGAGATGATCCGTACAGGATTGAAACGTGAAACCGTCCCCGTTCTGCCGACCGGAAATGATCTTGACATTGTCGACCGTAACGCGCTGCGATGCATAGGAATTGAAATTCCAGCAGTTCGCGTTGACGATCGCGATGCCCTCGACCGTCACATCTTTGGCATGGTTCAGGTCGATCGGGACGCGGGCATAGGAGCCCGGCTGATTCCAAGCGGGATAATCGCTGCCGTCGATCATGCCGCGCCCGCAGATGCGGACGTTCTTTGCGTTATTCACCGAAATAATCGAATGCAGCACCGCGCCGCCGGAAAGGTACAGCGTCTGTCCGTCGGTCAGTGCGATCGCATCCATCGTCCATTCGCCGGGACCGATAAACAGCACGTTCGGATCGTCGGCGTCCGGCACGTCGGTTTCAGGCGGGTTGGCGAAGATGTGCGTCGCTTTGTTTACGTTATTGTTATAGATGACCGTGTACTGTCCGGGCTCGGTGATGGAAAAGGTCACATGCCCTTCCGCAACCGTCGGAACGATCCCGCAGGAAGCGGGAAGCACAGCAGCGCTTACGACCGGCTTGCCAAGGCCCGGCACGGCAATGTCGATCGTAACCTTGCCCTCGAAATCAAAATATGCAACAGGGGTATCGGTCGGGATCGTGTTGGCGTTCCAGATGTGTTCATGGTTTACCATCACGTCATATACGAATAACTCGTGTCCGTTCGCGGTGATCTGCGCGTTTGCGGAGCTTTTCATCGTCTTCGGTCCTTCGTACAGCGTCAGGATCGTCCCCTCATAAGGATTCTCCTGCTTCTGTATGAACCGAGGCGCGTCTGGCAGCACGATCATCAGAATCGCGCAGACGAGAAAAAGTGCGGCGGAAATGCCGAGACAGATCGTTTTGACAGGTACTGCCGGTTTGCTGATCATGGAAACACCCCTTTCATGACATCGTTGGTTTAACGTTAAACCTATTATACGCAGATTATACAATAGTTCTGAAAAACAGGCAAGTGGGAAAACGCATTTTCCACAGAATATTTTTATGTAATTTTTACACGTAAGTTTTTCCCCCGATTTTTGTGTAATTCTTGTAAAATCCATGCTTGACAGTGGGAAAGAGCGATGCTATAATGATGCCATGATAGGTTTAACGTTAAACCTATTGAAAAATGGGCGTTTGCCTAACACAGAAGAAAAATATTTTGGGAGGCTAAGCATGAAAAAGTTACTCGCACTCGTCCTTGCAGCTTGTATGATCTTCGGATCGATCGCCTGCGGACAGGCGGCGCCGCAGCCTGTGGCGGTCGCAGAGACTGAGACCAAAGCACCCGCTCCCGCACCGGCGGAACAGCCCGCCGAACCGGCAGCGCCTGCTGCGGCCGAACCGGAACCCGCGCCGGAACCTGCAGCGCCGACGTCATTCCTTTGGGACAACTTCGACGACCGCGATCCGAACGCAAAGCCCGACAACGCACCGAACGGCGCGCCGATCTGGTGGGACAACTGGGCGAATCTCCGCGCCAAAAATGAA
>JAFUDD010000503.1 GCA_017459315.1 Clostridia bacterium
CGGTTGTCGGACGAAACGTCCGGGAAGGGAGCGATTATGATTCCGCTTTGCTTTGCGGAGCCGAACGAAGAGGTCGTGGTCAGAAAGGTCGGCGGAAGCCCCGAGGTGAAACAGCATCTGGAGGATCTCGGCTTTCATGTCGGCGGCGTCGTGACGGTCGTCACATCGCTGAACGGCAATCTGATCGTAAAGGTCAAGGAATCCCGCGTCGCCATCAACGATGAAATGGCACGCCGGATCATGGTGTAAACGGAACGGATAAGGAGGAAACGATGGAAGCAACAATGAAAACCCTGCGCGATGTGAAGATCGGCGCAACGGTGAAGGTCGTGAAGCTGCACGGCGAAGGCGCGGTGAAGCGCCGCATCATGGACATGGGGCTCACCAAGGGCGTGGAGATCTTCGTGCGCAAGGTCGCGCCGCTCGGCGATCCGATGGAGCTGACCGTGCGCGGCTATGAGCTGTCTCTGCGCAAGGCCGACGCCGAAATGGTCGAGGTCGATGGCCCCGCAAACGCGTTCAAGGCGTAAAAACGGGAGCGCCGCGCCGCGTCTTTTTTTCGCGGTGCAGGTTAAAGAAAGCTAATCTTGTTAGGAATGTTTAAGAAAAGAGAGGTTTACCAATGAGCTTACGGATAGCCCTTGCGGGCAACCCGAACAGCGGCAAAACGACGCTGTTCAACGCGCTGACCGGCTCGAACCAGTTCGTCGGCAACTGGCCGGGCGTCACCGTGGAAAAGAAGGAAGGCAAGCTGAAAAAGCATGACGACGTGATCATCACCGACTTGCCGGGCATCTACTCTCTGTCCCCCTACACGCTCGAAGAAGTCGTAGCGCGTAACTACCTGATCAACGAGCGCCCGGATGCGATTCTGAACATCGTAGACGGCACGAACTTAGAGCGCAACCTCTACCTCACGACGCAGCTGACCGAGCTCGGCATCCCGGTCGTGATCGCGTTCAACATGATCGACGTTGTGAAGAAGAACGGCGACAAGATCGACATCAACGCGCTCAGTAAGGCGCTCGGCTGCAAGGTGCTGGAGATCTCCGCGCTGAAGGGCACGGGCATTTTCGAGGCGGCGGAAGCGGCGATCACGGCGGCGAAGTCCACCAAGACGATCCCGCAGCACACGTTCTCCGGCCCCGTCGAGCATGCCTTGGCGCACATCGAGGAAGCGGTTGTGCATAACCTCCCGGAGGAGCAGCAGCGCTGGTACGCGATCAAGGTCTTTGAGCGCGACGAAAAGGTGCTGGAGCAGCTGAAGCTGTCCGGCGACAAGCTCGCGCACATCGAAAACGACATCAAGGCGGCCGAGAAGGAGCTCGACGACGACGCGGAAAGCATCATCACGAACGAGCGCTACATCTACATCGGCACGCTGACCAAGACCTGCTATAAGAAGAAGGGCACGGGCAACCTGTCCGTTTCCGATAAGATCGACCGCATCGTGACGAACCGCTGGCTCGGTCTGCCGATCTTCGGCCTCGTGATGGCGCTCGTCTACTGGATCGCCATGGTCGGCGTCGGCGCAAGCGCGACCGACTGGGCGAACGACGGTCTGTTCGGCGACGGCTGGCACCTGTTCGGCATCGGCGCGGGCCAGTATGAGGAAGTTTCCGGCGAATACGGCGATGCGATGAACGCGATTGCCGCCTACTATGATCTCGACACCGAAGCCGAGGACTTCGACGAGGCAGCGACGATTGCCGAGCTGAAGGCCGTCACGGGCGACGCGACCGCCACGGTGGACGTTGAGGATGAGGAAACGCTCGCGGTGGACGAAATGACCGTCTACTTCGACAAGGTGCCCGAGGATGCGGGCGACGATGTGATCGGCATGAGCTTCAAAGATGCCGTTGCGTATGTCGAGGAAAAGGGCTTTGACGAGCCCGACCCCGCCGATTACGGCGTATGGGTGCCCGGCGTTCCGGCGCTGCTTGACAAGGTGCTGCTGAATGAGGATGACGAACCCGTTGTTCCCGAATGGCTCTACGGTCTGATTCAGGACGGTATTGTAGCGGGCGTCGGCGCCGTACTCGGCTTCGTTCCGCAGATGCTGGTGCTGTTCCTGATGCTGGCCTTCCTGGAGGCTTGCGGCTACATGGCGCGTATCGCGTTCGTGCTCGACCGTATCTTCCGTCGGTTCGGCCTTTCCGGCAAGTCCTTCATCCCGATGCTGATCGGCACGGGCTGCGGCATTCCGGGCGTTATGGCTTCGCGTACGATTGAAAACGAGCGTGACCGCCTTATGACGATCATGACGACCACGTTCATCCCCTGCGGCGCAAAGGTGCCGTTTATCGCCAGGGTCGCGCGCGCGATCTTCGGCGGTTCGTGGCTGGTCTCCGTCTCCGCGTACTTTATCGGCATGGCGGCGATCATCGTCTCCGGCATCATGCTGAAGAAGACCAAGATGTTCGCGGGCGATCCGGCTCCGTTCGTTATGGAGCTGCCGGCCTACCATTGGCCGACCCTCGGCAACGTGCTGCGTTCGATGTGGGAGCGCGGCTGGTCCTTCATCAAGAAGGCCGGCACGATCATCCTGCTCTCCACGATCGTCGTTTGGTTCCTGTCCCGCTTCGGCGTTGTGGACGGTGCGTTCCGTATGCTCGAGGAGGATGAGATCGGACTCAGCTTGCTCGGCCGCGTCGGTTCTGCGGTGGCTTGGCTGTTTGCACCGCTCGGCTGGGGCGAATGGCGCGCGGTCGTCGCGTCCGTCACCGGTCTTGTGGCGAAGGAGAACATCGTCGGCACGATGGGCGTTCTCTACGGCGGCGGCGAAGGCACGGTCTATCAGGCGCTTGCGAATGCGTTCAACGGCGTGACCGGCTATTCGTTCCTCGTGTTCAACCTGCTCTGCGCGCCCTGCTTCGCGGCAATCGGCGCGATCAAGCGCGAAATGAACAACGCGAAGTGGACTTGGTTTGCGATTGCCTACCAGTGCCTGTTCGCCTACGCGATCGCGCTGATGATCTATCAGTTCGGTTCGCTGTTCCTGGGTCAGGTGCATGTGATCGGTCTGATCGTGGCTTTGGTGCTGCTGGCTGGCATGATCTACATGCTGTTCTTCAGAAAGTATAAGGAAGCGACGACGCTGACCAAGAACGTCAAGGTCAAATAAGAACCTCCCTCGGGCGGGGGCAGGGATCGCCCTCCCCCGTCCGTTTTATCCTCGAAAGGAGTGATTTGCATGTTGACATGGATGGCAAAAAACGGAATCACGATGGCGGTGCTCGCCGTGCTGGCGGCGCTGGTCGCGTTGGCGGTGTGGTCGCTGCTGCGCGATAAAAAGAAGGGCAAATCCTCCTGCGGCGGCAACTGCGGCGCGTGCGGCGCCTGCCCGATGAGCGGCAAGTGCCATCAGCGCAAGGCATGACGGAAAGGAAATCGGTATGGTAAAATCAACCTTGCAAATCGACGGGATGATGTGCTCTATGTGCGAATCGCACGTGAACGACGCGATCCGCAACAACTTCTCCGTCAAAAAGGTTTCGTCCTCGCATCAGAAGGGCGAAACGGAAATCGTTTCCGAAGCGCCGATGGACGAAACAAAGCTCAAAAGCGTGATCGAAGCGACCGGCTATAAGCTGCTGTCGATCTCGACCGCGCCGTATGAGAAAAAAGGCTTTCTGTGGTTCGGAAAGAAATAACCAAAGCGCAAGCGGCTGCCGAGCGAACGGCAGCCGTTTTTTGTCGCCTTGACAGGGAAAACGCGTTATTATATACTGAACAAAAAGCAGGAGAACAAAGGGGCGCAGATGAAGCGAAAGACGGCAAAGGATATACTGGCAGAATCCTTTCGGGAGCTTGCCGAACGCACGAGCGTCGATAAGATCACGATCAAAGATATCACCGACAACTGCGGCTACTCCCCCGCGACGTTCTACCGCCAGTTCCGGGATAAGTACGATCTGATCGCGTGGCAGCATACGCGAAGCGTGGCGGATATCATGGGCCGCATCGACGGCGACGGCTACCCGTGGAAGCAGACGCTGCTGGACGGTATGCGCGGGTTTTGGGACGAGCGCGAATACCTCGGCAACCTCTTTCTGCATACCAGCGGA
>JAFUDD010000504.1 GCA_017459315.1 Clostridia bacterium
GTGCCGCCGGAAATGATCATCGATACAACGCCCGCCCACGACAGTGGCACGCCCATAAACGCGTGCATGACCGGCCAGCCCGCGCCGAGCAGCGAATCGGGCAGGCCCAAACTCACAAAGGCCAGATAGATGACCGCAAGCAGCAAGGAATACATGAACTACTCTCCCAAACAAGCGTCCCGTAAACCGGAACCGTGCCGGTATTATACCGCAAAAGCGGCAGAAAGTCCATCCTTTTCGGTGCTGTCGGCGCTCACTCCGTATAGTAGCGCCGATAGCGCCGGTTGCCGCTGCGCCGGATCGGCATACCGTAAGCCTCCAACAGCTTTAAGTCCTCGTAGATATTGCGGCGATCGGCGGCAATCCCCTTCGCGCCGAGCATGTACAGCACCTGCGCCATCGTCGCCGCGCGCGCCGCGCCGCGATGCGCGTCCATATAGTCCTTGACGTACAGCAAGCGCAGCCTGCTGTCCCGATTGCGTTCCATCCGCTTCGCCCCCTTCCGGGAAACCGGCTCTTCGGCCTCCGCCCCCTGTTTGCGAGCGCAGTATACTTGCCGAAAAGTCCGATAAACGGTACAGAATCCCGTGCAAAGGCCGACCCGCCGCGCGTTTTCCCGTTTCGCGCCGGTTTACGGAAGCCGTCGATTTCTTCGGATTTTTACACATGCCGCGTCCGCAAAGGCTTTACCGCGTCCGGAAAATGATATATGATATTGACACACACCGGATCATCCGGCGCAGAGCACAGCAAAACGGGGAGGCAAGGCATGAAGCGAACGAAGGCGTTTGCAGCGGGGCTGCGCGACGGCGTACCGATCGGACTGGGGTACTTAGCCGTGGCGTTTTCGCTCGGGATCGCCGCGCGGAACGCGGGGATCAACGCCGTGCAGGGCTTTGTGATGAGCTGGCTCGGCATGGCTTCGGCGGGCGAATATGCCGCGATCACGGTGATCGCCGCCGGTGCGCCGTATTGGGAAATGGCGCTCGTGACGCTCGTGACCAACATGCGCTACCTGCTGATGAGCTTTGCGCTCGGGCAGCGGCTCGATCCTGCGCTCGGTCTCGGTCACCGGCTGCTGATCGGCTATTCGGTGACGGACGAGCTGTTCGGGATCTCCGTTGCGCAGCCGAGGCCGCTTGAACCCGCCTATTGCTACGGCGCGTATGCGGTGGCGATCCCGTCGTGGGCGGCGGGAACGGCGCTAGGCATCCTGGCCGGAAACGTGCTGCCCGCGCGCGTCGTCAGCGCGCTTTCCGTCGCGCTGTTCGGCATGTTCCTCGCCGTGATCGTCCCGCCCGCCAGGAAGGATCGCGCGGTGGCGGCGCTTGTGCTGCTCGGCTTTGGCATGAGCTTTCTGTTTGCCCGGCTGCCCGGCCTTTCGGCGCTGTCGGCCGGCACGCGAACCGTGCTGCTGACCGTGCTGCTTGCCGCGGGCGCGGCGCTGCTGCGGCCCATAAAGG
The DNA here is from genome assembly GCA_017459315.1 of Clostridia bacterium. The sequence goes on from JAFUDD010000504.1 coordinate 1,464, forward strand.
AGGACGACGATGCAGCGTAACGTTTGGCTTTATCTTTTGGTGATGTTCGCGGTCGTGTACGCGGTGCGCGTGCTGCCGCTGACGCTGTTTCGCAAGCGCATCACGAATCGCTTTCTGCGCTCGTTCCTCTATTATGTGCCGTATGTGACGCTTGCGGTGATGACCTTCCCCGCCATTTTGGACGCGACGCAATCCCCGCTCGCGGGCGCGGCGGCGCTGCTGATCGGCATTGTAGCGGCGTGGTGCGGCGCGGGGCTGTTCCCGGTCGCGGTGATCTGTTGCGCGGTCGTGTTCGTGCTCGAGCTGTTCCTTGTATGACAAAGTGCCCTGCATCGGTGGGATGCAGGGCGTCGTTTTTTGCTTTTTATGCGGTCTTTGCTGTTAGGAATGTTTCACGATCTCCGTGAGCAGCCGGACGCAGTTGTCCTCGCCGATGGCCTCGGTGTTGAGACTGATCGCGTAGTTATCCGCCGCGCCCCAGGTGCGGCCGGTGAAATGCTCATAGTTGATGCGGCGCTTGCCGTCCTTGTCCGCAAGCCGCTTTTCGGGCGACTGCTCCGATACGCCGTACAGTCGCACGATGCGCTCGGCACGATACGGCACGGGCGCGTGGATAAAGACATGCAGCGCGTCCTCGCGCTCGCGCAAAATGTAGTCCGCACAGCGGCCGACGATCACGCAGTTGCCCTTTTCGGCAATGTCTAAAATGACCTTCCGCTGCATCGTATACAGATAGTCCGCGGCGGACATGCCGTTCATTACGCCCGCGGTGCCGACGGTCGTGAACAGATAAGACAGGCGGCTGCGCGACTGCGCATACTCGCCCTTTTCCTCGATATATTCGGGCGCAAAGCCGGTGGCCATGGAGACCTGCTTGACAAGCTCCTTGTCGTAATAGTCGTAGCCGAGCGCCTCCGCCACCTTTTTGCCGATGCTTCTGCCGCCGCTGCCGAACTGACGGCTGATCGTCACGATTTTATATGCCATGGGAAATCCTCCCTTCGTTTCTTTGTTGTTATTATACACGAAAAAGCGCGTTTTTGCAATAGCTGATTTTACAGCTTCTTGACAATAAATCGCAGAATCGCTATACTGTACCCAGTGCCTTTTTGCAATACCTGCGGGCGGTTGACAATCCGA
>JAFUDD010000505.1 GCA_017459315.1 Clostridia bacterium
ATCTCCGGTATGCCGATTGCGGGCGGACAGTATTGGAACGGCATCCACGGCGCGAACGCCGAGCAGGCCATGCAGGACGAGGAGGGGCTCCAGTCGATGCGGACGCTTGCACGGCAGATGGCGTTTCTGATGCAGTCGATTGCACTGGGCAAGGCGCAGCTCGGCCTGCCCGAAAAGGAACCGCACGTCTGGACGAACTTTATCCGGTAAAGCGCATATTTCCCCAAGACCCCAAGCCGCCCGCAAAAGCAGGCGGTTTTTCGCTTGCCCTGCACAAAGTCTCAAAACCCGCAGAATCGCGGCTTTGCACATAAAAAACATATGAAATCTATTGTGCGTAGAAACGGACTGTGATATCATATAACAAATTCATCTTTCGGAGGCTTCTATGCGGATTCATATTACGGCGGACAGCACCTGCGACTTGCCGCCCGCGCTCTGCGAGCAATACCGCATTGCGGTCTGCCCGCTGTATATCGTCATGGGGGATCGCGCCTACCGGGATGCCGTGGATATCCGGCCGGAGGACATTTACCGGCATGTGGAGCGAACCAAAACGGTCTGCCATACGGCCGCGCCGAACATCGACGATTACATGGCGTTCTTCCGGGAAAATGTGATGGATTACGACGCCATCGTGCATTTCACGATCAGCAGCGACATGTCCTCCTGCTATCAGAACGCGTGCCTTGCGGCGGCGGAGGTCGGGAACGTGTATGTGATCGACTCGCGCAGTCTGTCGCTCGGGATCGGGCTTTTGGCACTCGACGCTGCGGAGCTGGCCGCCGAAGAAAAAACGCCGCAGGAGATCTGCCGGGAGACGGAAGCCCGGCGGGATAAGCTGGACATCAGCTTTGTCCTGGATACCCTGCAATATCTCGCGCTCGGGGGACGGTGCCATGCGGTCGTCGCGCTCGGTGCGAACCTGCTCGGGCTGAAACCGACGATCCTTGTGCAGGACGGCAAAATGACCGTCGGCAAAAAATACCGCATGTCGCCCGACCGCGCGGCGATGCGGTATATCCGCGAGCACATCGGCGATCCCGCGTCCGTCGATCCGCGCCGCGTGTTCATCGTCGATTCCGGCGTATCGCCAGAAATGCGGGAGGAGGCGGCGCAGCTTGTGCACGAGCTGCTGCCGGAGGCGAACATCCTGTTCGGCCGCGCGGGCTGTGCGATCTCCAACCATTGCGGGCCGAACACGTTCTCTTTGATGTTTTACAGAAAGGCGCTGTAACGTCTCACGGCGGACGGCGACAAAACACAGTTGGGGGAGGGGACGATCATGCATTTCGGTTTTTCCTATGTCGGCTTGCTTTTTCTGCTGCTGCTGTTCGTTCCGAATCTTATGTGGGCAAAAAACAAGCCGCAGCACTATGACGAATATGCGGCGCACGAAAACAAAGTGCTGCTGCTCCTTGAACGGGTCGGCGAGGTTGCCGTGACCTGTCTGGTGCTGCTTTTCGAGGACTTTAACCCGCAGGGGCTTCATCCTTGGCTTTTATGGCTTGTCGCCGCGCTCGTCTGCATGGTGCTGTATGAGCTGTACTGGATCCGCTATTTTCGAAGCGCCAAAACAATGGAGGATTTTTACAGCAGCTATTGCGGCGTTCCGGTGGCAGGCGCAACGCTGCCGGTTATTGCCGTTTTGCTGATCGCCGTTTACGGGAGAAATCCGTTCCTCTTTGCCGCGGGCATTCTCTTGGGGATCGGGCACATCGGCATCCATTGGATGCATAAAAAGGAGTTTGCCGAACGGCAGTAACCAAGCAATCTCCGAGAGGAGAATCATAACGACAGAAAACCCGATCCGTGCTTTCTCCGGATCGGGCATTTTTATGCGGCGGGGCGGGCGGCCCTGCGTTCCTTTAGGTATGCCGCGATTCCCGCGGCGGCGGCGCCGAGCGCAAACGACAGCAGCGCATCCGCGGCGACGGGCAGACCGAGCGAAAGGCTGCCCGCAAACAGCGAAAAGAGCAGCGTGGACAAGACGGTAAAGCCAAGCCCCGCAACGCCGCCGAACAGCCAAGCGTTTTCCGACACGCGGCTGCCGACCCACAGCCCGCAAAGCACGGCGGCAAGTACCTTGATGATCGTATTGACGGTCGGGACGGCGCTTTCGGGCAGCCACTCCCTGTAAATGAAAAACGCGAACAGCAGCAGTAGCACCGTCGCCGCCGCTGTGCCGAGCAGGATCGCCGCCGATACGGGCCAAACCGGCGCGGCGGAACGCTTCTTTCGATGAGCCTTTTTTGCCATGGTCGTCCTCCTTTTGCCGCATTGTATGCGCTTCGGGTGAACCGTATACCGTGCAAATCGTGTAAAAAAAGCCTACAACTGTGGAAAAATTGAGCAAACGCCTTGCGCATCATATTTGTTTATGATAGAATAAAGCAATCTAATAGATGGAGGCGGCCTTATGCGCATTCGTGTTACGTCGGACAGTACGTGCGACCTTTCCCCGGAGCTGATCGAGCAGTTCCATATCGGTATTTCTCCGCTGTATGTCGTGCTGGACGGCAAATCCTACAAGGACACCGTCGAGATCACCCCGGACGACATTTATGCGTATGTCGCCAAGACCAAGCGCGTCGGCTCCACGGCGGCGCTGAACGTGTCGGATTATCTCGACTTCTTTAAGGCGCAGAAGGAAGGCTATGACGCCATCGTGCATTTTGTGATCAGCAGCGAAATGTCCTCCTGCTATCAGAATGCGTGCCTCGCGGCCGAGGAGATCGGCGACGTGTATGTGATCGACTCGCGCAACCTTTCCACCGGCATCGGGCACCTCGTCCTCGACGCCGCCGAGCTGGCGGAGGAGGGCAAGACCGCCAAGGAGATTTTCGATATCTTGGAGGAGCGCAAGAAGAAGCTCGACGTGAGCTTTGTCATTGACACGCTCAAATACCTTGCGCTCGGCGGACGGTGCAGCTCGGTCGTTGCGCTCGGCGCAAACCTGCTGAACCTAAAGCCCACGATCCTCGTCAAGGACGGCAAGATGATCGTCGGCAAGAAATATCGCATGTCGCTCGACCGTGCGCTGCCGCGCTATGTCCGCGATCAGCTCGGCGACCTCGATACCGTCGATACCCGCCGCATCTTCATTACCGACTCCGGCATTGCGGACGAGGCATGGCAGGCCGTCGAAAAGCAGCTTAAAGAGCTGCTCCCGTTCGAGCATATCTACCACACCCGCGCCGGCTGCACGGTTTCCAACCATTGCGGCCCGAACACCTTAGGCATTCTGTTCTACAGAAAATAAAACCTACATATAAAACAGTTCCCTTCGCTGCTGCGGAGGGAACTTTGCTGTCTATGGATTTATCCTTCGCGCGCGTCGGTCAGCACCCAGCCGAGGCCGGCGGGCGTTTTCAGCGCGGTGCCGCAATAGCGGCAGTTTTTCGAACCGACAATCGGCAGCGGCGCGCCGCAGTTCGGGCAGTTGAACGTCTTGATCTCGGTCGCGGGATCGTCGGTAAACGCCGCAAGATAGCGCA
>JAFUDD010000042.1 GCA_017459315.1 Clostridia bacterium
ATGAAAAGGGCTTGGAAGAGATTCTGCCGCGCGTGATGGCGGCGTTTGCCGACGTGACCGGCATGGACAACGTCACGCCGGACAGCCATTTCCAGTACGACCTCGGCGGCGATTCGCTGCAATACTTCTCGCTGATCGAACGGATCGGCGCCGATTTCGGCGTCACCATCGACACCCATGCCGCCCCGGAGCTCAATACGCCCCGCGCGGTCGCGGCGTACATTTTGAAGGAAGCGGAATAACGAAAAAGAAGGCAATCAAAAAACGCACGGGTTCGTTCCCGTGCGTTTTGCGTTCAATGATCCGGGATCTCCGACGGTTTCAAATCGCAAAGATCCGTGCCGAAGTCGATGGGCTCGCCGGTCACGGCGTCGACGGAGAGCGTATAGCGCACGTCCTCGTCTGCGGATCGCGGGCGGTAGACAAAGCACCAGGCGGGGCGCAGCAGCCCCTCGTGCAGCAGCGTCGGGTCGTTGATCGCGCGGAGCACCAGCGACGCCGAAAGCGGGATGATCCCCTCCGGACAGTCCCCGGACAGCGTGGCCTTTGCCACGGCCTCCACCTCCGCATACGGCAGCAGCGCGGCGTCGGCCTCCAGCTGCTCGCCGGCCCGGATCGGGGAATACCAATTCACAAATACGATGCGCGATCCCGACACGATAAAATACAGCACGGTATACGTCCAGGTTTCATCCTCCACCGGCAGATGCGGCTCTCCATAGGGCGGGGCGGTCAGGGGGCTGCGGTTCATCACGGACACGACCGGGATATTGTCCACCACGGGATTGCACCGGACGTTATAGGATTGCAGCGATCCGCCGGGTGTGGTGCAGAGATCGAACCGTCCGAACGAAGCCGGAATGTGCGCGGCATGCAAAAAGGCTTTTACGTCCTCCGCCGCTTCTTTCGGCGTCTTTTCGAGAAAACATTCCTCCGGCTTTTCGTCTCCGTCCAAATAGGGAAGCACGTCGATTCGGCTGCCGCAATTGGTCTCGCTTACCGCTATTCCGTTATAAGTTGAATAAAAGAATAAGACGCTGCTGCTCTTAGGCCCTTCCCAATGCCCGTCGATCACGGTTTCCCCGTTTTGATCGATTTCATCGGTGACATAAAAGATTTCCTCGGAAGACGGATAATAGTTTGTAACGCTTAAAAAGGAGCATATATAAGGAGAAGGAACATCCGAAAGCCATTCGCAATCCTGCTGATGGAGTAGGATTTCTTCCTTGTTATGCGTCAGCGAGGTACAGCCATAGGAATCCAGCGGCATAAAATGAACGCTTGCCGGGGCGCGCTCGATGGTGGCCGGCGCATCCGCAAGCATGGCGGTGTAGCGGTCGATCGTTTCCTGTATTTCTTCCTTTTGCCGGAGAAGGCGAGGATTCAGCTTTATCATCTCGTCCGTATAGGTGGCAAGCGCTTCCTTAAGCCGCCCGATCATGTATTGCAGCTCGTCTTGGCTGAAGGCATCGGGAAACATTTCGTTTGTCATCCTGCCGTCCGGGAAGCAGGCTTCGGCAAGGTATTGGAGGTTTTCCTCACTGAACTGCATCGCATGGAGCCGGTATACCGGCATCGCCAGCACGTCCGGCACATGGATCGGGAACGTGCCGGAAAGCCCCGGCTCCGTCCATGTGCGCTCGTCCTCGGTCAGCCCAAGCCGTTCCATCAGATAGCGCCGCTTTTCGAGCGGAAGCGAAGCGTCACGCACATACGGATCGCCCTCGACCGGCGCGGCGGGATAGGCCGCGGTATCGAGCGGGGCAAATTCGCTCGCGCAGCCGAGCAGCAGCAAAGCGAGCAGCAAACAAAGACTCCGTTTCATTTTTATCTCTCCTCCGCATTGCGTCGGTCAAACGAGGGCGGCAGCGCGCCTTCGCCGAGCTTTTCGCCGGTGATTTGGGAGAACGCGACAAGGTGCAGATTGTCACGCTCGGCGGCGGTATCGTCCCGCCCGTAGGCGTATTGCACAAGCCATGCGGGAAGGAGCCGCCCCTCCCGGTCGGCATTCGGATCCGGCACGCAGCAAAGCACCAGGGACACGCGCTGCACCGTCGCGGTGCGGGCGACGCGCGTATCGCCGTATTGCGTCAAAAGATAGGCCGTCGCCAAGTCCACGGCTTCCTGCAGTACGACCGTATCGCGGGCGCCGTCCGGCTCCGTGCGGAGCAGCCGAAGCGGGTGCTCCCATGTCGCGGCGAACACGCCGCCGTCGTCGAGCAGCATCCCGCAAAACTCGTTCGTCCAGTCGGACGGCGTCTGCGCATCATGGGCAAATGAGCCGTAGGGCAATAGGTTCTGCCCGGTCAGGCAGTAAACCATCAGACCGTCGTAACAGCGCGCGCAGCGCACCTCATACCATTGCTTTCCGGCGGGACCGGCAAAAAAGGTGATGCGGTACGGCTCGAAATTCATCACACCGGCGCGGTGCAAAAACTGCCGCGCGGCGTCGAAGGCCGCCTTTGGCGACAGCGCAAGCGTACAGCCCGCGGGCATTTCGTCCGTTTCAGCAAGGTCGGTCACATCGAGCCGGGCGGCAAACTCTTTTCCGACAAGCCCGTTCACCAGCGGCAGGTTGTTCGTATAGCGGAACGAGGAAAACCACGACAGCGCGGGCGGCATCTCCCGTAGCGCGGCGGCGGCTTCGTCCGCGTTTTCCCACCGCGCGGCGTTCTGCACGACAAAGTTTTTCCCAAGCCCCCGCAGCGCCGTTTCCAAAGCGCCGGTTTCCTTACGGGTATAGCGGGCCTCCCCAACCGGGCGGCCGCGCTCGTTTGTCAGCGTCACGCTGCCCGGCGCGTCCGACAAGGTCGGCGCGGTTCTTTCGCGGTCGATGTGCGCCGGATGGTCGGCTGTGCGAGCGAGGGCGCGCTGCCGGATGAGCGACCATTGCGCATGCCCGTCCTCCGGGCCGGTGCTGCCGAGCCCCGCGTCGATCAGCGTCTGTATTGCGTCGGCTGCGGCGGAAAGCTCCTCCGCGGAAAATTCGGGATAGTAGAGATAGGCGGCGCTGCTGTACGGGTAGACATAGGTTGTATCGCCGTCCATGCAGGCGTCGTACAGCAGGGCGGTGCGCTCGGCGGTGAAGTCGGCAGGGCCGACGCGGGCAATCAGCGAGGAAAGGGAGGACGCGTCCACGGCGGCTTCGCCGGTCACGGTCAAAAGTCCCTGCTTGGCGGAGAACGAAACCGTATCGGGGTAGGTAAACAGCACCTGCTCATTGGCGGCGCGGGTCGGGCTTGCGGTCGCCTGTGCGGCGGGCGGCAGCGTGGGCGTCGGTTCGGGACGGAAATCCTCGGGCGAGACGGCGGCAAATTCCTCCGTCATACAGCCGCAAAGCAGCAGCAGGGCGAGCAGCCCCGCGATTCGCTTCTTTTTCATGCCTCCGCCTCCCGCAGCTTCACGGTCACGGTCGTGCCTTGGTTCGGTTCGCTTTCGATCAGCAGCGTGCCGCGGTGCAGCGTCACGATCCGCTGCACGAGCGCAAGGCCGAGCCCCGCGTGCCCGGTTTTGCGGCTGCGCGCCTTGTCCGCGCGATAGAACGGCTCGGTCACGCGGGCAAGCACCTCCTTGGTCATGCCGGGGCCGTTGTCGGTCACGACGAGCACGGGGCCGCGCCCGGCCAGCCAAACCTCGCTCGCACCGGCAGAAACCGCGTTGTCAAACAGATTGGTCAGGACGCTGCACAACAGGTCGGCGTCGCCGATCGCGGCAAAGTCGTTCAGCGCAAGATGCAGCGCCACGCCGCGCTGCTCGGCGAGCTTGGACAGCATCGGGCGCAGCGTTTGCGAAAGCGCCTCGCCGGTCACGGGCAAAAGCGCAATGGCCTCGCCGCCGTCCACGGCGATCAGGCGCATCATCTTCTGCGTCAGCGCCTCCAGCCGTTTGCTTTCCGCGTACAAAAACCGGAGGCTTTCGGCCCGCTGTTCCTCCGAAAGCCGCAGCGTGTGCAGGGCTTCGCTGTAACCCACGATTGCGGTCATCGGCGTTTTCAGCTCATGCGTGAGCGCGCCGACCAGCAGCTTCCGCTGCTCCGCGACCTCGGACACCGCCGCGATCTGCTCCTGCACGCTCAGGCGCATCTGCTCAAAGCTCCGCGCAAGCGAGCCGACCTCGTCGCGGTGACGGCTTCGGATCGGGGTTTCGTAATCGCCCGCCGCCATGCGCCGCGCCGCGCGTTCGAGCTCCGCAAGCGGGCCGAGCGCCGCGTGCGTCAACAGCCACAGTGCCACGGCAAGCGCCAAAAAAGCGACGCCGCCGATCAGCAGAAACGTGTGCGTCAGGCGGCGCGCCGCGTCGATGACCACCGTGCAGTCGTGCAGCAGGTAGATATTGCTGCCGTCCGGGAGCGATTCGCAGAGCACGATCACATACCGGTCGTCCATCGCAAACAGCCGTTCGCCCGCGCCGTTCATCAGCCGGTCGAGCGCAAGCGAAGAATCGTTATAGAGCGTGTCACCCATGTAGACGAACTGCCACTTTTCGTCGCCCTTGTCAAAGCGGCGAAACAGGTATTGCCGCCGGTTCTTTTCCGCAAAGGAGGACAGCGGCTCGAGCCCTTCGCGGTCCACGGCGACGGCGTAGGAGGTCGTCAAAAAGCTGAGCCGCGCCCGCGCGTTTTCACGCTCGGCGTCGAGCGATTGCCGATACGCCGCGCGCAGCACAACAGCGCCGACCGCGAGCAGCGTCAGCGCCGAAAGTCCTATGGAGAGCAGACTCATTTTCAGAGACAGTTTCATGCCGGTTGTGCGGCACGGCTGTGCCGGTTATACCCCCTCATCCGTTTCGAGCCGGTAGCCGACGCGGCTCACCGCGACGATCGGCAGCCCGGTACGGCGGCGCAGCTGCGAAATATGGTTGTCGATGGCGCGGGATTCCCCGATAAAATCGCTGTTCCAGATCTCGGACAGGATGCGTTCGCGCGAAAGGGCGACGTTTTTGTTCTTGGCAAGCAGCAGCAACAGGTCATACTGCGTCGGCGTCAGCTCCAAGGGCTGCCCGCCCTTTGTGACCGAGCGGCTTTTCGGGAAGATTTCGATATCGCCGAGACGAATCGAGTCCGGCGGCGGCAGGTGGCGCGAAAGCACCTTGTCGATCCGCGCCAGCAGCTCTTCAAGCGCAAACGGCTTGACGATGTAATCCTCCGCGCCGTCGCGCAGCCCCTTCACGCGATCCTCCACGGCATTCTTGGCCGTCAGAAAGATCACCGGGATCGACGCCGCCTTGAACGTGTCCAGCAGCTCGAAGCCGTCCAGGCCCGGCAGCATGATATCCAGCAGGGCAAGGTCATAGCGTTCGCCGCGCTCGATGCGCGCTTTTGCCTCCGCGCCGTCGTATTCGCCGGTCACCATGTACCCGGTCACGGACAGGTTCATGCACAGCAGGCGGTTGATCGCCTCGTCGTCCTCGACCACTAAAATCCTTCGCATATCGTTCTCCGCCTTTCTTTACCTGCATTATAGCAAATCGGGCGCGCGCGGTCATCCCCAAATTGTAACGATTCGGTAACGATTGCCTATCGCAGAACGCGACTGCAAAAAATCCCGCTTTTTCGGGGAAAACGGTTGCAATGTGCCGGCTGTTGCATTATAATACACAGGTGTGGAAAAATTCGACACGATCCGACAAGAGGGAAAAAATCATGGTAAAGGAAAGAAAGTGTGACAGCCGCGTGGCGCGGACCAAGGCCGCGATCCGCCGTGCATACTTAAAGCTGCTCGGCCAGAAGGACGGCGGCGCCATTACGGTCACGGATATCGCCGAGACGGCGGACGTGGATCGCAAGACGGTGTATAACTATTATGACGGCGTACTGGCGATTCGTGACGAGCTGGAGGATGAGCTGGTGCGGCTCGTCGCCAAGGCCATCGGGGAGGCCGATCTCGAACGCTGCCCGCGCGATCCGCTCGGCTTTCTGCAGGCGGTGACGAACGCGTTTGCGGCGCACGACGAGCTGACCGTGCCGCTGATGCGGAAGAACAAGCATTCGCAGGTGCTGCAAAAGCTCGGCGACGCGTTTGCCGCGCGGGTGAGCGCGCTGCTGAAAAAGCACGTCTCGCCGTCCAAGCTCGCCTACACGAAGCTGTACGCGGACTTTATCACGGGCGGCACGCTGACGCTGTACCGCGACTGGCTGAACGCGGGCATGCAGCAGCCTCTGGAGGAGATCGCAAAGCAGCTTGAGTTGTTTTTAAAGACCGGCATCGCGGCCTTTATGGCATAACGAAACCATTGTGTCCGGCGGGGAAGGGACCGCCGAAGAGGAAAGGAAACGTATGGAAACCAAAACATTGAACGGCGCTCTCTTTGCCCGCATGGTCGAGGGCGGCGCCGCCAAGCTGAACACGCACCGCACGGTCGTCAACGAACTGAACGTATTCCCGATTCCGGACGGGGACACCGGCGACAATATGTACATGACCATCGACTCCGGCTGCTCCGCCGTTTCGGAGGGGGCGGACGGTGAGCTGGGGCAGACCTCGCAGCAGATCGCCCGGGGGATGCTGCTCGGCGCGCGCGGCAATTCGGGCGTGATCCTGTCCCGCATTTTCGCGGGCATTTCGCAGGGGCTTTCGGGCGTAAAGACCGCCGATCTGAAAACCTTTGCGGCGGCGCTCGAATGCGGCGTCAGGGAATCCTACAACGCGGTGCAGACGCCGGTGGAGGGAACGATCCTCACCGTCTATTCCGACGCCGTGCATAAGGCGAACCGCGAGATCACCGACGAAACGGATTTTGAACAGTATTTTGATGCATTTTTGACCGAGCTGCGCGCTTCGCTCGATCGCACGCCGTCGCTTTTGGCGGTGCTGCGGGAGGCCGGAGTCGTGGACAGCGGCGGCGCGGGCTTTGTCTATATCGCGGAGGGAATGCAGGACGCGCTGCACGGCGTCGCGTTTACGAATGCGGGCGGCCATGCGCCGCGGCCGCAGCAGGTGAATATCGCGTCGTTTACCGAGGACGACGAGCTGGAATTCGGCTTCTGCACCGAGTTCATCCTGCGGTTCCAGACCAAGAAGGTCGGCAAGGTTTCGGACTTTGACGAAAAGCCGCTGATCGACTGGCTGATTGCAAGCGGCGATTCGGTCGTGGCGTTCCGCGACGGGAGCCTCTTGCGCGTGCATATCCACACCAAAACGCCGGAGGATATTTTGGCGCATTGCCACAAGTACGGCGAGTTTTTGACGATGAAGATCGAAAACATGATGCTGCAGCACCATGAGACGACGATCCGCAACAACTATAAGCCGCAAAAGCCGCGCAAGAAATTCGGCATCGTCGCGGTCGCGGCGGGCGCGGGCATCCGCGAAACGTTCCTGTCCATCGGCGCGGACGCGGTCGTGGACGGCGGGCAGAGCATGAACCCCTCCGCGGAGAGCTTTTTGGAGGCTTTTTGCGAGGTCAACGCCGAGACGATCCTCGTCTATCCGAACAACAGCAATATCATCCTGACCGCCGAGCAGGCCGCCGCGCTCTATACGGACGCGGACGTGCGCGTGATGCCGAGCCACACGATCGGCGAATGTTATGCGGCGCTGTCGCTGCTCGATACCTCGTCCAACGATATCGACACGATCGAGCAGGGCTCTATCGACATCATGCAGAGCGTCAAGACCGGCACGGTCTCCCGCGCGTCCCGCACGACCGAGCGCGACGGCGTTTCGGTGCGGGAGGGGGACTATATCGCCTACGAGGGCGCCACGATCTATGCCGACGATCCCGACGCGAAAAACGCAGCACTGCGGCTTGCCGACGCGCTCGGCGCCGACGATTTCGGGATCCTGCTGCTGGTGAAGGGCATCGACGCCGACCCAGCCGAGGCCGAGGCCATGCGTACGGCGCTGCAAAGCGCGCACCCGCTGACGGAAGTGATCCTGCTGGACGGCGGACAGCCGATCTACGACTATATCATGATTTTGGAATAAGGAGGAAACCATGCTGCGCTTATTCACCGATACCGATTGCGATATTACCCCGGCGGACGCCGCCAAATACGGCTATACCTTGATCAGCATGCCGTATGCCATCGACGGCAAAACGGTCTACCCCTATGAGGATTTCGACACGTTCGACGCCAAGGCGTTTTACGATCAGCTTCGTGCGGGCGCGCTGCCGAACACGAGCGCGATCAGCCGCGAAAAGTACCTCGAAATCTTTGAGCCGGTCTTTGCCGCGGGCGACGATATCCTGTACGTACATTTCTCCCGCGCGATGACGGCGACGTTCGACGCGATGGATCAAGCCGTGAAGGAGCTGTCCGAAAAGTACCCGAACGTGCGCTTTTCCGACATCGACACCAAGGGCATCACGATCATCAGCCGCGCGATTGTGCTGGAGGTCGGGGATATGATCCGGGCCGGCAAGAGCGTGGACGAGGTTTTGGAATGGGCCAAGACCGAGGTCGATCATTTTGCGATCTACTTCTTTGCCGACGATCTGAAATTCTTCAAGCACAGCGGCCGTGTGTCCGGCCTTGCGGCGACGATGGGCACGCTGCTCGGCGTTCGTCCGATCATCTATATGAATACCGAGGGCAAGATGGTGTCCATCGGCTCCGAGCGCGGCCGGGCAAGGGCGATCCGTAGGCTGATGCAGTACGTGGACGAGCTCGGCGACGACGTGAAGGGGCATCGCGTGATCGTCGGCCACACCGACGCCGAGGAGATTGCGATCGAGGTCATGAACGAGCTGAAGGCCAAGTTCGGCGAGGGGCTTTGCATCGAAACCGTCGCGGTTAACCCCACGACCGGCGGGCATTGCGGGCCGAACGGCGTCGGGATCTGCTTCCACGCCAAGCATAGGTAAGCGGCATGGTTACGGTCAGGGAGGTACAAACGAAGAAGGAGCAGCGCGAGTTTTTGAACTTCCCGCTGCATCTGTATCGGGACAACCCGAACTTCGTTCCGCCGCTGTACGGCGACGAGAAAAAGATTTTCCGCAAGGACTACGTCTATTACGACACTTGCGAGGCGGTGTATTACAACGCGTACCGCGACGGCAAGATCGTCGGACGCATCTCCGGGATCCTGCAAAAGGCCGCGAACGAAAAGAATCATGAAAAGCGCGTCCGCTTCACGCGGTTCGACAGCATCGACGATCAGGAGGTCGCCGCCACCTTGTTCGGCGCAGTCGAGGCGTGGGCCAAGGCGAAGGGCATGGACACGGTCTGCGGCCCGCTCGGGTTTTCGGATTTAGAGCGCGAAGGGCTTTTGATCGAGGGCTTCGATCAGCTGTCCACGTTCGAGGAGCAGTATAACGCGCCGTATTATCAGCGTCTGATCGAAAACCTCGGCTATACCAAGGAGGTCGATTGGACGGAGAGTAAAATCTACCCGCCGGAAAAGAACGACGGCGCCTTGGCGCGCGTGACCGAAAAGCTGATGAACCGCTATCATCTGCGCTTCGGCCCGGCGAAGAACGTCAACGATTTTCTGAAGCGCTACGCCGATCCGCTGTTCGAGCTGCTGGATAAGTCCTACGATCAGCTGTACGGCACGGTGCCGTTCACGGACGGCATGAAAAAACTGATGATCGACAATTTCCGTCTGATCATCGACCTCGACCACGTGGCGGTGCTGCTCGACGAGAACGACAACGTCGTGCTGCTCGGGATCTGCTTCCCGTCGATTGCCAAGGCCGTGCAGCCCTCCAGGGGGCATCTCACTCCGGCGGCGATTGTGCGGATCCTGCACGCGATCCGGCATCCGAAGATCATCGACCTCGGCTTGATCGGCATCGACCCGGCGTGGGCAAACCGCGGCATTTCGGTGGCGGTGTCCGCCGCGCTGGAACGGATGCTGCGCGAGGACGGCGTGGAGTACGCCGAAACGAACCTGAATTTAGAGGAGAATTACGCGATCCAGAACCAATGGAAGCGATTTGTCGCGGTGCCGCATAAGCGCCGCCGCGCGTTTGTGAAACAACTGGAGGACGACAAATGATCCGGCTTTGCATCGACTGCTTCGGCGGCGACCACAGCCCCGAAGCGAACGTCGGCGGCGCGCTGCTGGCGTTGAAAACCTTTCCCGACCTTGCCGTGCTGCTGTTCGGCGACGAAGCGAAGCTCAAGGCGGTGCTTGCAAAAGAATCGTATGACAAGAGCCGCGTCGAGATCGTCCATGCGCCGGAGGTCATCGGGTGCGACGAGCAGCCGACCCTTGCGATCAAGCAAAAGGCGGACAGTTCCCTAATGCGTGCCATCGAACGGCTCCGCACCGAAGAGGACGTGCACGGCATCGTCACGACCGGCTCGACCGGCGCGCTCGTTGCGGCGGCGACGCTGCGGCTCGGCCGCGTGCACGGCATAAAGCGGCCCGCGTTCTGCCCGATCCTGCCGACGATGAACGGTGGCATGGTCGGCGTGTGCGACAGCGGCGCCAACGTGGATATCACGCCGAAGCTCTTGCAGCAGTTTGCCGTGATGGGCAGTCTGTATCTGCAATGCGCCTACGGCGTCGAACGCCCGCGCGTGGCAATGCTGAATATCGGCACCGAGGCCGAAAAGGGCGACGAGCTGCGAAAGGCCGCCTACCCGCTGCTCAAGGAAACGCCCGGCATTCACTTTGTCGGCAACATGGAAAGCCGCGATCTGCTGACCGGGCAATACGATCTGGTCGTGTGCGACGGCTTTTCGGGGAATGTGCTCATCAAGTCCACCGAGGGCGCGTGCCTTGAAATGCTGAAAAAGCTCAAAACGGATATCTATTCGCGCACGCTCTACAAGCTCGGCGCGCTGCTGATGAAACGGATGTTCGCCGAGGAAAAGCGGTTCATGGACTACCGCAACTACGGCGGCAGCGTGCTGCTCGGCTGTAAAAAGATCGTCGTCAAGGGGCACGGCTCCAGCAACGATGCGGCGGTAGCAAAGTGCATCGAGCAGGCTTATCGAATGCAGACGGCAAGCATGACGGAAAAACTGCGCGAGGCCATCGCGGCGCTGCCGCAGGGGACAGCGGAATAATTTGCCAACGGGAGCCGACCGGAAGATCGGCTCTTTTTTTGTAACCGAAAGGCGGTATGCGCGGTGTTATGGGCAAAGAGACAAAGGAGGAACCGCGTATGAAACGGTGGGTATATGCCATGCTCGCGGCGCTGCTGCTGGTGGGCTGCACCGCAAAGGAGGGAACGCCTGTGGAGAAGGACACGCATCCGGATGTGACGGTGATCGTCACCGATTCGCCCTCGCCGGAGGCGCTCGGACTGTGGAACAAGCCGCAAAAGAACGATCCCGCGCCCGCCGAGGGCACGATGACCGCGCCGCCCGCGCTGTATGTCTCGGTCACGGACGCGTCGGGCTTGGCGTCCACGGGCAGCTATGAATGGTTCTACGCCAACGCCGACGGCACCGGCACCGGCGTCGAGGCGTGCGGGATGCACCCGCTCGAAAGCACCGCCTATCTCGATCCGCTGCCAAGCCGCGGGAATACCGCCGTGCTGTCGTTCGCACCGGGCTGCACGCTGACCGACGTGGCGATCCGCGCATGGGACGAAGCGTATGCGGGCGACTATGAAAACGACGGCAAGGCGTTTACGCCCGATTGGACGAGGGACGGGGACGAGATCACGATGACGCTGCCCAATGGCGGCGCGATCTATGAGGTCACGGCGTCGTTCGACGGCGCGGGCCGCGGCAAGGCGACGTATGCCTTCTGGCTGACCGGCAAAAAGGACGCCGCCGCGGTGCCGTTCACGCAGGAGATCGTTCGCGTCGGATGGACGGAGGAGGGCGAAACGCCGGTGCGCCTGCTGACCGATGCGGACGCGCTTTCGTACTGCCTTGCGCCGCACTTTGCCCCCGGCAGCGAGAACGAACGGCTGAACGAGCTGCAGAAAACCTATGACGCGTCGTTCTTTGCGGAGCAGGATCTGCTCGTGCTGTACGTTTCGGCGGGCAGCGGCTCGGCGCACTATGCGGTCATGGATATACAGCGTGATGCGGACGGCGTGACCGTCGCGGTTAAATGCGAGATGCCGGAGGTCGGCACCAGCGACATGGGCGCATGGCTACTGTTTTGCGCGGTCGAAAAGGGTGCGATCCCGGACGAAAACGCCGTCTCGGTCGTGTTCCCGACGCCGGGGCTGTAAAGTGGATCCGCATAAGCCGGAGGGATGTTTTTCCCTCCGGTTTTCGCATATAAAATACTTGTCAACGCGCGGCAAATCCGCTATACTGTCGCCATGACGAACGGATTATATATAGATCGGGTGCTGCTGCGCGAGCCGCCGGGGGAGGATTCCTACCTTTCGGCGATCCCCGCCGTGCGCTGGCTGATCGAAAACGGCGAATGGCGGCTGTCAAGCCCCGTGACCGTGCTGTGCGGCGAGAACGGCACCGGTAAATCGACGCTGTTAGAGGCCGTCGCGGTGGCTTACGGGTTCAACCCGGAGGGCGGCACGCTGAACTTTACGTTTTCGACCGAGGATTCCCATTCCGGGCTGTACCGCTGCATTCGGCTTGCGAAGCGCCGCCGCCCGCGCAACGGATTTTTCCTGCGCGCCGAGAGCTTTTACAACATGGCGACCTATATCGACCGGCACGACGCCGATCCGGAATCGGGCGGGCCGATCATCACGGGCTTCGGCGGCGTATCGCTGCATCAGCAGTCGCACGGTGAGAGCTTCCTTGCCGCCGTGCAGCACCGCTTCGGCGGGCAGGGGCTGTATCTTCTGGACGAGCCGGAGGCGGCGCTGAGCCCGCAAAAGCAGATGACGCTGCTGGTCGAGCTGAAGCAGCTTGCGGATGCGGATTCACAGATCATCCTGTCCACGCACTCCCCGATCCTGATGGCGATTCCGGGCGCGGAGGTGTGGGAGCTGACCGGCGAGGGAATGCGCCGCGTCGATTACCGCGCGACCGAGCATTTCACGGTCTACCGCGAATTTCTGAACCACCCGGAACGGATGCTGTCGTATCTGTTCGATTGACCCAAGGAGGATTTCTATGCTGACTTTTCCCGCCGGATACCGCTCCGCGCTGTCGCTGCACGACACGCAGGTGGCGATCAAGACCGTCAAGGACTTCTTTCAGGCACGGCTTGCCGCCGAGCTGAACCTGCTGCGCGTCTCCGCGCCGCTGTTTGTCACGCCCGAATCGGGCCTCAACGACAATCTGAACGGCGTCGAGCGCCCCGTGCGCTTCGACGTGAAGGACATGGACGCGCGCGAGGTCGAGATCGTCCAGTCGCTGGCCAAATGGAAGCGGATGGCGCTGCACAGCTACGGCATGGGGCTGCATGAGGGCCTGTATGCCGATATGAACGCGATCCGCCGCGACGAGGTCATGGACAATATCCATTCGATCTACGTCGATCAATGGGACTGGGAGCGCGTGATCGCGCGCGGGGAGCGTACGCTCGAAACGCTGCAGGAGACCGTGCGCCGTGTCTACCGCGCGCTGAAAAAGACCGAAAAGTATATGGCCGTGCAGTACGATTATATTGAGGAAATTCTGCCGAAGGATATCTATTTTTTGACGGCGCAGGAGTTGTTGGATCGCTATCCGAACCTGTCCGCGCGCGAGCGCGAATACGCGATCACCAAGGAAAAGGGCGCGGTGTTCCTCATGCAGATCGGCGGGCGGCTTTCCAACGGCGAACGGCACGACGGCCGCGCGCCGGACTATGACGACTGGACCCTGAACGGCGATATTCTCGTCTACTATCCGGTGCTCGATATCGCGCTGGAGCTGTCCTCGATGGGCGTGCGCGTGGACGCCGCGGCTTTGCGTGAGCAGCTGAAAGCGGCGGACTGCATGGATCGCGCCAAGCTGCCGTTCCAAAAGGCTGTGCTGAACGACGAGCTGCCATTTTCGATCGGCGGCGGCATTGGGCAAAGCCGCATCTGTATGTTCTTCCTCCGCAAAGCGCATATCGGGGAGGTGCAGGTTTCCGTCTGGCCCGATGAGCAGCGCAGGGCGGCCGCCGAGGCGGGAATCACTTTATTGTAAAGATCAAAGGAGTATCATAAAAGGACGCGCCGCGGCGCGTCCTTTTTGCGTATAATATTGGTTAGTACGTATAATCCCGCTCGCGCGTTACCGTCGTATCGTAATGCACGAGCTTTTGCGTGATCACAAAGTGCGCGGTGCCGTGTTCGGGGAAGGTGTCGGGACGCGGCATGACATACAGGAGCGAGCGATCCTTGTAGGTTTCGCCGTCGATGGTATAGACCTCCTCAAACACATCCGCATACGCGCCGTCCGCGGGCAGCGGCGTTCCGTCCACGGTGACGGCGAGGAACACGTCGCCGGGCGCCAGCTCGTCGTTCGGGTCCATCGTGAAGCGCACGCTCTCGACGGTCGGGATTAGGATCCGCGCGACGAAGCAGCCCGGATAGGCGTTGCCCCACATCCACGACCAGTCGTCGTCCGGATCGTCGTAGGTGAGATCGACCCACATTTCCGGCGCGGGATTGGCGCGGTGCGTGACGGTCTGCTCCGTGCCGTTCGCGTCCGTGTACGTCATCGTCACTTCGAGATACGGCGGCGTATGCGTGTCCACATTTGCAAGCTCGTCCCGATGCTCCCAATAGAACTCGTTCAGATCGAGGGCGCCGGTGGCATAGAACCCGGCCTCGATATCCTCCGGCGTGAAATCGTATGCAAATGCGGCAGCCTGCAAGGTCTCGTCCCACAGCTGCACATGGACGGAGGTGATGCTTTCGTTCGCGTCCCCTTGGGCGCCATGATCGTACCCTTGGGTCAGCGTGACCATGCCGTGATAGACCGACGAGGTCGCGTAAAAGACGACTTCCACGTCCGGTGCGGGCCTTGGCGTCGGCTCGTTCGTCGGGATCGGCGGCATCGTGCCGGTTTCGTCAGAGGGAAATTGCAGATAGAAATGGATCACGCCGCCGCCCTTGCCGACCGTGAACAACAGCGGGTCGTCGGTTTGGGTGATCGCGCCGTCGAGCATCACGCCGCCGAGCGATACATCCTCCATCGTGTACGGCGCCGTGGGGACATAGGACAGCCGCACGCGCGCGCCCTCCGGCACCGAAAGCCCCGTGGCGCCGTCGGCGCTTTCACCGACGCCTTCCCATGTGAGCGTGACCCTTGCACCGGACGGCGGCTCGTGCCACGCCTGTACCGTATACCGTTCCTCCGGCACGACCGCCACGGCGGGCGCGGGGGTGGGGGAAACAGCGGCGGGCGTCGGCTCCGGTTCGGCCGACGGCACAAGCGAAAGACCCGGCAGCGCCACGCCGAGCAGCGACAACCCCGCCACAGCGAGCAGCAGCATCTTCACCATCCGGGACTTGCCCGCCTTGGCGGGCGGCTCGGTCGGCGCGAAGCGGTTATACTCGTCGGGCGGCGTCGTATATTCGGGCGGCCCATCCTCGTGGTATTCGGGCGGGAGCCCCAGCAGGTCGTGTACGCGCTTCATTTTTGATGCACGTCAACCTGCGGGAACGGCACCTCGACGCCGAGCTTGCGCATGCCGATAAACAGGTCGTGGTTCAGCGCGCGGGCGCCCGCGTAGATATCCTTTTCGGCAACCTCGACGACGAACTTCAGCACCACAGAGCTGTCGCCGAGCTGATCGACGCCGACGTACACCGGCACATCCTTCATCAGATCGCGATGCGCGTCATAGATGCTCTGCAGCAGCGCCGGGATCTTCTCCTCGAGGGCTTCGAGATCCGTTTCATACGGGATGCCGAACTCCGCGACCGAGCGCGAGGTATTGTCCGACCGGTTCAGGATGTTCTTCATGTCGGAATTGTTGATGATCTTCACGTTGCCGCCCACGTCGGTCAGCACGGTCGTGCGGACGCTCACGTCCGTGACGGTGCCGCGGAAGCCGTTGATCTCGATGATGTCCCCGATATTATATTGGTTGTCCATCAGAATGAACATGCCGGTCACCACGTCCGCGATCAGGCTTTCCGCGCCGAAGCCGATGATCAGCGCGATGATCCCGAGGCCGGAAAGAATCGTCACGATATCCACGTTCAGCATCGTCAAAAGGATGCAGATCGTCAGCAGCACGACCGCGTAGTGCATGATGTTCCGGCCGAGCGCGATCAGCGTTTTGGTGCGGTTGCCCTTCGGGTTGAGCTTGTCGAGAATAAAGCTCACGATGCCTTCGAGGATCAGCAGGACGAGCAGCAGCAAAAGCCCGTTGACGATCCGTTCCCCGTTCCATTGGAGCTTGGGAACCGGGTCGATCCAGCCGAGACTGCGGCCTAAAATGTACACAAGCACGCCGATCACCAAAAGGACGGCGACGCGGATCAGAGGATTTCTTTTTTTCATGGGAGTCTCCTTTCGAGGGTGTAAAAATGCGGCCGGCAGGGGAAGCTGCCGCAAACGCAAAAAGCCCATAACGCTTGCTTTTTCTTCGATTTCAGTATAGCGGCTTCGTCTGCGGCTGTCAATTCTCGATGCGAAAAAAGACCGGTATTTCTGCCTTTTTCGCGCTTTCACACTCTCAAATCGGCGAACCCGCCGCACGCGGCGGCATAAACCCGATGCGGGCGGCTTGCGCATTTTTGTATTGTATGGTATACTGTTCCTGCATCATGGGAAAGGAGCGGCGTATGGAGCAGAAGCATATTTCTTGGCTGATCATGCTCGGCGTGATCGGCGTGCTGATCCTCGGCACGTTCGTGCTGCTGGCGGTCGGCGTACTGCACCCGACGATGGCGACGCTGCGCCCGCACGAAGCCGCCCCGACGCCCACGCCGCGGCCGGTCGAGCTGATCGTGGCCGTGACAGCGACCCCCGCACCGGCTTCCCCGACGCCGGTGCCCACGCAGGCGGCGTACCCGTCGAACGCGGTGAACCTGCTTGTCAACGGCGTGCCGGTCATGGCGCTGTCCAACCGGGAGATGAGCGAACGGCTGCTCGGCGAATACCTGTCCGTCTGCGCAAACGAGAACCTCGGCGCGACCGAGCATCTGATCCGCGCGTATATCGACGCCGAGCTGACGACGATGCCGGTGGACGGCACGGCGGAATATCTGACCTATGACGAAGCCCTGACGCGGCTTCTGAACAACCGGACGATCATTCCGGTCGTGCGCTCGGTCGAAAAGGCGACGCTGCCGGTCGGCACGGTCGAAGCCGCCGAAAGCGCGCACCCGTATCTGCCGGTCGGCACGCGGCTGATCCGGTCGCTCGGCAAGGCCGAGCATCTGTTCGGCCTCAGCGAAACGCTGTATAAAAGCGGCATGGCGGTCTCGGCCTCGACCACGCTGGCGGAAACGCGCGTCGGCAGCGACCCCGCTCCGCGGCTGATCGAAAACGGCACATATCTGTATGAACCTTCGGCGGAGACGCCGGACGCCGTCGGCCCCACCGGCAAGGACCCCGGCGAGCTGCGGTTTACCGCGCCGTGCAGCGGCGCCGTCAGCAGCTATTTTGGCCTGCGGGACGGTGTGATGCACTACGGCGTCGATTACGCCTGCATGCCCGGCGAGGCCCTTCGCGCGCCCGAAAGCGGTACCGTCATTTTCATCGGACAGCGCGGCGATTACGGCCTTGTCGTGGAGATCCGGCACGGCAACGGCTTCGTCTCGCGCCTTGCGCATTGCGCGTCCGTCTCGGTCGAGCTGGAACAGCACGTCTATCGCGGCGACCCGATCGCGGTGCTCGCCAAGGAGGAAAGCCAGGCCGAACCGCACCTGCACTATGAACTGCTGATCGACGGCATTCCGTTCAACCCGCTGCAATATGTGAAATGATATCCGCATCACGGATGCAAACTTACAAAAGATTCTCTTTGCGGAGAATCTTTTCTTTTGCTTGCCTTTCCGCCGCTTTTCCTTTATACTGGTAATGACTTCAAGCAAGGAGGATGCTTATGCATTGCACCAGAAACATTTACCCGGATCTCGTTTGGGTCGGCGGCAATGACCGGCGGCTTGCCATGTTCGAGGGCGTCTATTCCGTCCCGGACGGCGTTTCCTATAACTCGTACCTGCTGCTGGACGATACGACTGTCCTGTTCGACACCGTGGACCGCGCCGTGGACAAGGTGTTCTTTGAAAACGTCGCCTACGCGCTCGGCGACCGCTCGCTCGATTACATCGTCGTGTCCCACATGGAGCCGGATCACAGCGCGACGCTGCGCGAGCTTGTGCTGCGTTATCCGGACGCGGTGATCGTCTGCAACCAAAAGAGCTTCGACATGATGAAGCGGTTCGGTTATGTTTCCGAGGCCTGCGATCCCTACCTTGTCAAGGAAGGCGACGTGCTGAGAACCGGCCACCACGAATTCACGTTCGTCATGGCGCCGATGGTGCATTGGCCGGAGGTCATGATGACCTTCGATCTTTCGACCGGCACGCTGTTTTCCGCCGACGCGTTCGGCACGTTCGGCGCACTCAACGGCAACCTGTTCGCGGACGAAGTGGACTTCATGGGCGACTATCTGAATGAAGCCCGCCGCTACTACACCAACATCGTCGGCAAGTACGGCCCGCAGGTGCAGGCCGTGCTGAAAAAGGCCGCAAAATTGGAGATCAAAACGATCTGCCCGCTGCACGGCTTTGTCTGGCGCAGGAACCTTGGCGATTACATCGAAAAGTATCAGCAATGGTCCACCTATACGCCGGAGGTGCAGGGCGTGCTTATCGCCTACGCCTCGGTCTACGGCAACACCGAAAACGCCGCCGAAATCCTCGCAACCAAGCTGCGCGAGCGCGGCGCACACGTGACGATGATGGATGTTTCGGTCAAGCCCGGCTCCGAGCTTGTCGCAAAGGCGTTCCAATACAGCCACCTCGTCTTTGCCTCCACGACCTACAACGCCGAAATCTTCGTGCGCATGGACGAAGCCCTGCGCGACCTCATTGCACACAACATCCAGAACCGCACGCTTGCGTTCCTCGAAAACGGCTCTTGGGCGCCGACGAGCGGCAAAAAGATGAAGGAGCTGTTCGCTTCCTGCAAGAACATGACCATCGTGGACCCGATGATCACCGTGAAGAGCGCCCTGCACGAGGACA
>JAFUDD010000043.1 GCA_017459315.1 Clostridia bacterium
GAACAGCCCGAAGTCAGGCGCTCCGCCCCAGGCCCGACGGAGAAACCCAGTAAGCCTTCCGTGCTCGCACAGCTTGAGGCGAACCGGATTCTTCTTGAAAAACAGGAGCAGCACGGTAAGAACGAGCCTGTCAGAAGAAGAAAGAAAACCAAGAACACCAAGGAGCGGTAAGGAGGTATAGAGTTGAAGTACTATAACTGTGCATTAACCAAGGAACAGAAGGATATCGTGATCGATGCCCTGTCCCGTATGAAATGTGTGCTGCCGGAGGATGCGGCGTACCGCGGCAAGATCGCTGCCCTTTTGTACCACTTTCAAAAGCTGCAGCCGTATAAGGTGCGGTCCGGCTTTTAAGGCATGACAACCCGCAGCAATTCCAAAAAGGAGGATTACCTGTTATACGGGATCCTCCTTCTGCCGACGATATGGTTTGCCCTGCTGCTTGCCCCGTGCCTTGGCGGAAACCTGATCGACGTGTTCACCCGACTGACCGAGCGCATCCAGTCGCCGTGGGAGATCGAATGGTGCGCGGATACCCCGAAGACCCTGCTGCTGTGCCTTACTGTGTATGCGTTCGGCGGGATCGTGTACTTCGGAACGCGACCGAACCTCCGACAAGGTGAAGAACACGGCTCCGCAAAGTGGGGATCGCCGAAGCAGCTGAACGCGCAGATCGAGCAAAAGCACAATTTCCCGTTGACCAAGCACGTTCAGATCGGCATGAACACCCATAAGCACAGAAGAAACCTGAATATCTTTGTCCTCGGCGGCTCCGGCGCCGGCAAGACACGAAGCGTAGCCCTTCCGGGGCTGATGTCCGATCTTCCTTGCAGCTTTGTGGTTACCGACCCAAAAGGCGAAATCTTAGCTGCCGTGGGGCATTTACTGCGGGAAGAGGGGTATACCGTTAAGGCATTTAATCTTGTCGAGTTCTCCCAATCGGACGGGTATAACCCGTTCCGCTATATCCGGGACGATAAGGACGTGCTGAAACTGATTACCAACCTCATCCGCAACACAACGCCGAAAAACGCAAGCAGCGGCGATCCGTTCTGGGAGAAAGCGGAAACGGCTCTGCTCGAAGCCCTGCTATTCTACCTTCTGTACGAAGCGCCGGAGGAAGAACAGAACTTCGGCATGATTATGAAGATGCTTTCGTATGCGGACGTAAAGGAAGAGAAGGAATCGTATGTCTCTCCACTCGATCTGCTGTTTAATCAGATGGCGATGAATGATCCGAATCATATCGCCGTAAAGCAGTATCGGGTTTACAAACAGGCAGCAGGCAAAACTGCAAAGTCGATCAACATTTCCTTGGCGGTACGATTGGCCGCATTCAACATGGATCAGATCTGCTCGATTACCAACCATGACGAAATGGACATCAGCGGGCTAGGGAAACGGAAGACGGCGATCTTTGCCGTGATTCCGGATAACGATACCTCGCTGTCGTACCTTGTCGGTATGCTGTATACGCAGATCATCCAGGAGCTCTATTACCAGGCCGATCATGTGTACCATGGCAGACTGCCGGTGCATGTACGGATGATCCTCGACGAGTTTGCCAATGTGTCGCTTCCGGAGGAGTTCGATAAATCCCTTGCCACCATGCGCTCCCGTGAAATCAGTGCCACGATTATCGTGCAAAACCTCGCCCAGTTGAAAGGGTTGTATAAGGAGCATGGATGGGAAACCATTACCGGCAACTGCGATACGCTGCTGTACCTCGGCGGCAACGAACAGAGTACGCATGAGTATATCTCAAAGCTGCTCGGCAAGGAGACGATCGATACCCGCACACACGGGCAGACGAAGGGCAAAAGCGGGAGCTACTCGACCAACATGCAGACGACCGGGCGCGAGCTCATGACCCCGGACGAAGTGCGCTTGCTCGATAACAGCAAGGCGCTTCTGTTCATCCGCGGATTCCCAGCGGTGATGGACGATAAGTATGACCTGAGCCGTCACCCGAACATCCGTAGAACTGTTAACGGCGGGTATCCGCCGTACATTCACAAGGAGCAATCCTATCCCTATATTCCGTTTGTCAGAGCCTTTGACTTTGATAACGCCGATCAATATATCTTACTCGATGAAAACAATTCTTTGGAGGAAAACCCATCATGAAGAGAACCAAAACCATCCGAACCCTGTTCACCGTCTTCTGCGTCCTCGTGCTGACCTTCGCCTTTGCGACGTCGGCATTCGCGGACGGCGACGACCCGATCGCGGTCGTAAATAAGCTTTCCGATTTCATCTTCGGCCTGATCCGCGCCGTCGGCATTATTTTGCTCGGCTTCGGCGTGCTGCAGCTCGGCCTCAGCTTGAAGTCGCATGATCCGTCGCAGCGTGCCAACGGCATTATGACCATTGCGGGCGGCATTGTCATTACGTTCACTAAAGAAATCCTGACCCTGATCACCGGCTGATAAAAGGACTGTCGGGGCAGGCGCTTTGCCTGCCCCAAGTTAGGAGGTGCATCTATGAATACCAATAACTGGGTGCTCGAAAACCTGCTGAATGCCCTTGCCACCTGGTCAGCCAAGATGCAGGAGATCTGGCAGCTTCTGACCACCTCTCCGCAGTCCTTTCGCGGCGGCACGATCTGGACAATCATCGCCAATATTCACGGCGGCATGAAGTCGATCGCGTATGCGCTGCTGGTCTTGTTCTTTATTATCGGGGTGGCAAGGACGACAACGAACTTCTCGGAGATCAAGCGACCGGAACAGGCGCTGAAGCTGTTCATCCGCTTCGCCATTGCCAAGGGCGTAGTGACCTACAGCATGGATATACTGCTTGCAATCTTTCGCGTCGTGCAGGGGATCATTAACAAGATCGCGGGCAACGTCGGAAACATCTTAACGCAGGGTGTAACGCTCCCGGAGGTTATGCAGCAAAAGATCCTCGAATGCAGCTTTCTCGATTCGATCCCGCTGTGGATTGTGGCGCTGTTAAGTTCGCTGCTGATCACCGTGCTGTCGTTTGTTATGATCCTGACCGTGTACAGCCGGTTCTTTCAGCTGTACATGTATACCGCGCTTGCACCGATCCCGCTTGCAACCTTTGCCGGCGAAGGAACATCCCGCGTCGGCTGGCAGTTTCTGAAAAGCTATGCGGGCGTCTGCTTGCAGGGCGCGATCATTGTCGTTGCCTGTATTATCTACTCCGCCTTTGCGTCTGCGCCGCCGCAGGTGACCAATCCCAATGCGACCGCTGTGCAGATGGTATGGAGCTATATGGGCGAGCTGATCTTTAACCTTTTGGTACTGGTCGGTACGGTCAAGATGAGCGAGCGCGTTGTCAAGGAAATGATCGGGTTCTAAAAAGAAAAGAACCGCTATCATCGCATTGAAATGTGATCAATTTCTAAGAATTTTTTCAAAATCCTGGTGATATAATTATTTTATACAATAAACCAGCCGAGAAAAGTAGATAAAAATGGTTATTTGTGGGAATCCTTAAAGAAGAAACACCTCAAATACCGATACGGCTTTAAATGGCATAATCTTGTTTTAGGAGGATTTAGATGAAATATATAGTAAGGGCAGATTACTATCCCAACGGAGAGATTCTGCCAATTGGAATTACTGACGAACAAGGCAATTCAACGTATATTATAGGCGTGGTAAAAACCTGCCATTCTAACAATGAGTGTTGTGTGTATGAATGCATAACAAACAATAAAAAGGTCATTCACTTGAGGTTAGAAAAGAATAAGTGGATAGTAGAATTTGCTTAATTGTTCAATTTCTGTCTTATTCGCTTGAAAAAACGTCGATTTAATAGTATTATAATCATATAATTTTTTTCGAGGAGAGTAAGATTGATGTGCCTTTCCGTAATTCATTTGTCCGATATTCACATTAAGGATAAAGACGATTTGATCCTAAGTAGAGTTGATGAACTAAAAAGGGCTTGCGTCAGTTCCTTACCAAGCAATGGAATTGTCGTAATAGTAATCTCAGGAGATATCGCTCAATCTGGAACCAAAAGCCAGTATGAGCTGGCAAGTGGTCTTCTAAAATCTTTATCAGATTATATTGTGGAACAAAAAGGCGCTCAAGTTAAAATTCTATGTGTGCCAGGAA
This sequence comes from Clostridia bacterium, assembly GCA_017459315.1. The sequence continues at coordinate 4,092 of JAFUDD010000043.1, forward strand.
ATCACGATTGTGATCTGACCCAAGATTCTTCTGTCAGAAAAAAATTAATCGATTCTTGTCGTCCTGACATTATCGATGACAATTATTATAATACAGTTACCTCCGGTATTCAAAGCCAATACCGTGAATTTGCGGAATCATTGGGCATTGATCAAAGCAAGTTTTTACCGCGAGTTGAAATATCATGTGGAGAAAACAATATTCTTTTTTTGCTTGCAAACACTTCGTGGATGTCCGTTCTCCATGAAAAACCGGGCAGAACCATCATTCCATGCCACCTATTTGAAAAAGTGTCACCGGATAACTATTCCATCGTCTTTTATGTTTTTCATCACCCGCTAAATTGGTTAGATCCTGACTATAAAAAAACGTTTATAACGCATGTACGTCAAAATGCAGATATCGTCTTGATGGGGCATGAACATGAACGCGATAGCTACGAAAAAACGGGAGACTCATTTTCTGTGTACTGTAGTCATGGAAAAGAATTGCAAGATCGCGAAAGTGCAAGTAGTGCTTTTAATGTTATCAATTTTGATAGAGC
>JAFUDD010000044.1 GCA_017459315.1 Clostridia bacterium
ATGCCCGCGGGCGCAGAGATCAACACCGACGCGCTGAAGGCGCTTGTCACATGGCTGACCGGCGCGGAGGCGCAGTACCTTGCCGAGCATCCCGATCTGCTGTCGTAACGCAAAACCGAATCGAAATTGACAAGAAAAGAAACGGCTCGCGTCGGGACGCTCTCCGCAAGGAAGTCGCTTTGAGGCAGCAATTATCGGCTCAAAAGGACATGAAACGGGCGTGACTGCTATGGTCACGCCCGCTTTGTCTGTCTATCCGGATTTTGGGGTGCAAAATCCGATGCTCGTTAGAACCGTGGACAGAGTTGTACTCGCCAAAAGCTTCCCCTTGAGTAACCGCTGATTAAAGCGACTATTTCGAAGGAGAAGGCTTTATTCTACCCACGCAATATCTTAGCAAAACCGGAATCTGTCACCCTTCTCTGTACCGATATCCATCCGGAATTCGAATATACGCACGAATATGTTCATCGATGGGTCGCTCGATAATTCCGGATATATTGTTCACATTTCCTTCTGCAGCAAGGATCATGCGCTCCCGTTTCTCAAGGACGATCCCTATATGGTCGTGCTCTTTGTTCTCGAATACCCTGTCATAGAGTACGATGTCTCCCGCTTCCGGATCATAGCCTTCCGGGCCTTTATGGTATTCAATCCGCCGATCGCCTACGGCAAACTCCTCCCAGCCAAGGCATGCTGCCAGATGACAGGTTTTACATTCCCCGGGTCTATACGGGATCCCGAATCCCGTTGCCGTGCAGCAATAATAGACGAACGCCGCACACCATAACCCGTCAGCTTCCTTGAGGCTCCACGTCGGAAACAACCGCACAATCGGTGCAAGATTGGACACCATCCCGTCAACGTCTCCATGGAACGGAACCTGCGCCATATCCTTTGCAACCTTGGCCAGTTTTGCTCTTGTTGCTTTTTCCATATATACCTCAGTAAAATCCGATTTGTTAAAACGATTATACCATCCCTTTTCGGCATGGCCAATCGTGTGCTTTTCTAAAGCCGAAAGGAGGCAACTTCTTTACGGAATGCTTCCCTCCGTTTCTTTTTTGTATGTCCTTTCTGTTTTTGCCGCAGGCGGTTTACAGATTCCCGAACGTGGACGCGATGCACTCGTTCTGCATGGCGATCAGCCGCCGCGTCGAGGTGCGGTCGAGGCGGGACAGGGAATAGGGATTGTCGATGCGGTAGGTATACAGCACGCGGTTGACGAAGCGCACCTCGCGGCAGTATTTGAACACCAGGTAGTTGAACGTCATATCCTCGCCGTAGCGCAGCGCCTCGTCAAACTGGAGATCGTTCTCCCGAATGACCGACGCCAGATACAGCCTGCCGGTGCAGCCGCGCATCAGGCGGCGATAGCGCCACAGCCGCTTTTTGAGCGCGGCGGGACTGCCGCGGAAGTTCGGGCAGGAGTCGATGCGGTACATGCCGATGCGCTGCACCCAGCGCTTCTTGGCCGTCACGCACGCCGCCGCGCTGCCGATGCCGTTCAGCAGCACGGACAGAAATTCCTTGGCGACAAAGTCGTCCGCGTCCACAAAGCAGAAATAATCGCCCCTTGCCTTTTCCATGCCGACGTTGCGGGCATGGGAAACGCCGTAGTTTTCGGTGCGGAAGCAGCGGAAGCGCGCGTCCTCGGCCGCCCGCGCATGGAGGATGTCCGGGCTGCGGTCGGTCGAACCGTCGTCCACAAGCACGACCTCAAAATCCTCGTACGTTTGCGCCGACAGAGAATTCAGACAGTCGATCAGATACTTTTCCGCGTTGTACACCGGAACGATGATGGAAACGGTCGGGGTCATCACAGCGCCTCCTTGCAGTATCGGTATCAATGATATTTTATATCTTTTCGTTTGCTTTACATATTATAGCATTGCCCGTCCTAAATGTCAAAGCGAACCTATGCATTTCGCAAATTCCCGAAAAGCATCGGCAGCCGTCGAAAAAAAGCGCCCCGCAAGGCAGCGGAGCGCCGAAAGGGAAACGGTTTGGCATTATCGTTGCGACACCGTGAACAGCGAATAGAAATACCCCTTTTGCGCCATCAGCGCGTCGAACGTGCCCTGCTCCGAAACGCAGCCGTTTTTCAGCGCGAACAGGCCGGTGCAGCGGCGGAGGATGCTTTCGTCGAGGTCGTGCGTGACGATCACGCGGGTATAGCCGTCGAGCTTCAGGATCGCGTCGAGCACGCCATAGGAGGTTTCGGCGTCGAGCGAGGCCGTCGCCTCGTCCACCAGCAGCACAGGCGTCTTGCGCAGCAGCGCGCGGGCAATCGAGATGCGCTGCCGTTCGCCGCCGGACAGCCCGACGCCGTTTTCGCCGCAGAGGTAGTCCGCGCCCTTTTCCTCGATCAGCTTGCCGAGACCGGACAGGCGCACCGCGCGGTCGATCTCCTCCTCCGGGAATGCGGAGAACATCGTGATATTGTCGCGGATCGTGCTGTTGAACACGAACACGTTCTGCTGAATGATGGACACCAGATCATAGAGCGAGCCGGGCGAGACGGTTTTCAGCTCCCGGTCGTCGTAGCGGATCTCGCCCTTATAGTCGCGCGAGGATGCCATCAGCAGGTTCAGAATCGTCGATTTGCCGCTGCCGGAGGCGCCGACGAGCGCATAGCAGCCGCCGGCCTTCAATTCCATATCCACGTCGCGCAGAACCGGCTTGTCCGCCTCATACGCAAACGAAAGGTCCTTCACCGCAATGCCCTGCGTCAGCTGCGGCGTGATCGGCTCACCCTCGTCGGGGATATTGCGCGCGAGCGCGGCGGCGAGCTTGTCGATCAGGCCGAACGACGATTTCGTTCCGGCATAGAAGCTCGGCAGCACCTGGATCGGGGCAAGCACGTAGTTCAGCAGCTGCACGAACACCAGCGCCGTACCGGCGGTGATGCCCTTTCCCGCGAGCGCGAGGGCGGCGGCGACGAAAAACACGCCGAACTGCAAAATGCCGCCCGCCATATTGGAAGCGTAGTTCACAAGCACGTTGATCTTGATGCGGCGGCTTGTGGCGGCGGCGACGCCGTCGTTGCTCTCCCCGTGCATGCTTGCGATGTTCCGCTCCGCCTTGAAGCTCTTGATCACCGCAAAGCCGGTCAGCGCGTCCTTGAGCCTGCCGGTGTAGCTTTCCTTTTGATCGGAAACGGCCGTTTCCGCCTTGGCCGCCTTATCGCCGAGCAGGATGGAAACGAGGATCGGCAGCAGCGAAAAGCCGATGGCGACGAGCGTCAGCAGCGGGCTGTACCAGAGCATCAGGCCGAGCGCGCCGATAAACGTGACGACGACCTGGATCACGTCCTGCAGCGGCACGATCAGGCTGGTTTCGATCGTATTCACGTCGTTGGACAGCGCGGACAGATACAGCGACGTATTCTCCCCGGCAAAGGCCTGCACGCCCTTTTCCAGAATCCGGTCGAACACGTAGGCGCGGTACTGCCGGATCGCCTTGGCGCGGAACCCGGACAGATAGAAATAGTCCAGCACGCCGGCGATCACGAACAGCAGCAGGCCGCCCGCCGCGATCAGCAGCAGCGTGCCGATGCCGAAAGGACAGTCGCCGGAGATCAGATCGGCGCCCTCCTTGATCAGCCATGAAATGACGAGATTGCCCGCCGCCCCCAGCAGCGCCGCAAGCACGGTCATCGCCAGATACAGCTTGTTGTTCCGAAACAGCTCCTTCACAAACGGCCGCCGCAGCGTCTGAAGCTCTTTTTTGTTCATATCCGTCTCCCCTGTCTGTGCTTTTGTATACTCCGCAGTATAGCCGTAAACGCGCCAAAGCGCAAGCGACTGTCGGTAAAATGACAAAAAAGGCGCACAACCATAGGTTGCGGCCCGCAACGGCCCGGTTGCGCCGCACAACGGCCCGGTTGCGAGCCTCCGTAAAAGCGCCGACAAGCGTACTTGGTAAAAAATCCGGCCTCGATGGTACAAACGGGGGCTTTTCTTTGCCGCCGGTTTCTGCTATAATAAAAACTGTGTAAATTGTGTCCCCTCGCCACAAAGAATCGGAGGTACGTATGCATTATCAACTGAATACCACGAACTATGCCGACTTTGCCGTTTTCGAGCAGAACAAGCTGCCCGGACGCAGCTACTTCATCCCCTACCCCGCCCGCGCGCAGGCCGACACCGTATCGCTCAAGGAAAAGCGGTATCGCTCCGAAAAGGTCGTCTGTCTGAACGGCGAATGGGACTTCAAGTTTTATCAAAAGCCCGCCGAGCTGCCCACGTCGTTCGACACCGCCAAAATCGCATTCGACAAGCTCGACGTGCCGTCGTGCTGGCAGTTCCGCGGCTATGCGAACCCGTTCTATGTCAACATCCGCTACCAGTTCCCGTTCAAGCCGCCCGTGGTCCCGACGACCGAGCCGGTCGGCACCGTGTTTACATGGATGGGCTGCGATCAGGCGATCTCCCCGCGCTGGAAAAAGCCAGATGGGGAATACAACTTTGTCGGCGTCTACCGCAGAACGATCACAGCGGAGCACCCCGAAAAGAACCATATCATCTCGTTCCTCGGCGTCGCAAGCTGCCTCGACCTGTATCTGAACGGCGCATACATCGGCTATTCCGAGGGCGCGCACAACACCGCGGAATTTGACCTAAGCGGCAAGCTGCACAAGGGCGAAAACGAGCTTCTCGCGGTCGTGCATCGCTGGTGCAACGGCACGTACCTCGAGGATCAGGATATGTTCCGCAACAACGGCATTTTCCGCGACGTGCTGCTTCGGATCAGCGAACCGACCGACCTATGGGACATCGACGCGCGCACCGAAAAGACGGGCGACACGTATTCGCTCAAGCTGACCGCCACGGCGTTTGCGGATACCGACGTGACGTTCACGTTCGAGGACAAGTCCGTCACCGTCCCCACCAAGGACAAGGTTGCGTCCTATACCTTTGAGAACCTCGCCGTTTCGGAATGGAGTGCCGAAAGCCCGACGCTGTATGACGTCTACATCGAAACGCCCTCCGGCTGCGTCAAGGAGCGCATCGGCTTCAAGACCGTCGAAATCAAGGGCGACGTATTCTTAGTGAACGGCAAAAAGATCAAGTTCAAGGGGGTCAATCACCACGATACGAGCTGCACGAACGGCTACACGATGACGCCGGACGAGCTTGAGCGCGACGTGAAGGTCTGCAAGGACTTCAATATCGACACGATCCGCACCTCCCACTACCCGCCCGATCCGCTGCTTCTGGAGCTGGCGGACGAATACGGCGTGTACATCGTCGATGAAAACGACCTCGAAACGCACGGCACGTTTACGGCGAAGTTCCCGCCGACGTACAACACGATCTCGCACGACCCGAAGTGGCTGCCGCGCTATATGGACCGCATCCGGCGGCTCTATCAGCGCGACAAGGTGCGCTCGAATACGTCGATTGTGCTGTGGTCGCTCGGCAACGAAGCGGGCGGCTACCACAACACCGACGCGATGGCGGACTATCTGCATGCCCATTCGTCGATCCCGGTGCATTATGAGAGCGCCGTGCATTGCAAGCGCGTCGCCTACGACGTCGGCAGCGACATGTACCCGCCCGTCAGCAAGCTCCGCGAGATCGGCGAGCATCGCTGCAAGCAGAAGGAACTGAACGACCGGCCGTACTTCCTCTGCGAATACGCCCACGCGATGGGCGTCGGCCCCGGCAATACGGAAGCGTACTGGGAGCAGATTTACAAGTACGACAACCTGATGGGCGGCTGCGTCTGGGAGATGGTCGATCATGCGATCCTGCACGACGACGGCTCCTACACCTACGGCGGCGACCACGGCGAGTGGGAGCACGACAAGAACTTCTGCGTGGACGGCATGTTCTATCCCGACCGCACCCCGTCCGTCGGCGCAAAGATCATCCGCTTCATCTACCGCCCGATCCGCGTATCCGTCAAGAGCGAGGGCGTTTTGACCGTGTTCAATACCACCGCGTTCTCGAACGGCGACCGCTATAAGCTGACCTTTGCATGGAACGACGGCACGACCCAGACGTTCGCGCCGGACGTTGCTCCGCTTTCCAAAAAGGACTTTGCGCTGCCGTTCGGCAAGGACGTGAACGGCAATCGCTCCGTGCTCGTCACGACCGTCGATACCGTGACCGGCAGGACGGTTGCCGAGGAGCAGCTTGTCCTGTCCGTGTCCGTCCCCGCCGTCCAAGCGACCAAGCCGCTGCCGGAGGGCTTCAAGGTCGAAAACGGCAAGGTGCAGTTTACGCTCCCGAACGGCAAGGTTCTCACCTCCGCGCCGGAGAGCACGCTGCTCTACCGTGCCGCGACCGACAACGACACGAACATGTTCTTTGCGAACACGATGCAGCCCTTTGCCGCGCAGACCGAGACCGTGCTTTCGACCGAAGCGATCCAAAACGGCGTGAAGGTCGTTTCCGAGGTCAAGAACAAAAAGCAGACGTTCACGGTCACGGACGCCTACGAGGGCACGGACGACGGCGTTCTTGTGACCAGCACGCTGCATTGCGCCAAGGGCAAGGGCATTGTCCCGCGCTTCGGCAAGTCGTTCCGGCTCGACGAGAGCTTTGACGATGTGCGCTACACCGGCCGCAAGGGTGAAACCTACTGCGACATGCGCGATCAGTTCCCCATCGGGAACGTGTGCTGCAAGGTCACGGACATGACCGAGCCGAACATCAAGCCGCAGGAAAGCGGCAACCGCATGGACTGCACGACCGCGTCGTTCACCGACGGCAGCGCGACCGTCACGTTCGATGCGGTGGACAAGCCGTTTGAGCTCGGCGTGAAGCCGTATTCCGACCGCGAGCTGTTTACCATGAAGCACCGCTCGGACGAAAAGCGCACCGGCACCTACGTGACCGTGCAGGCGTTCCAGCAGGGCATCGGCACCGGCGCGTGCGGCCCCGCAATCATGCCGGAATTCCAGTTCCCCGCAAACCAAGACTACACGCTGCGGTTTGTGATCCGCACCAAGTAACGATCCAAAATAGACAGGCGCTCCCGTTCAAAAAGCGGGCGCGCCCTTTTCATTTGCTCTATCTGCTTCCCTTTACCACCGTGCCCGCGCACGCGCCGGCGCGGACGCCGTTTTCGATGGCCGGGACGCCGTTCACAAGCACCGTTTCCATGCCGGAAGCGGGTCGGGTCGGTTCGGCGTAGGTGGCATTGACACGCACGGCGGCGGGGTCGAACACAAGGATATCCGCGTCCGCGCCGACGGCGATCCGCCCCTTTTGCGAAAGGTGATAGCGGTCGGCGGGCAGGCGCGTCATTTTGCGGATCGCTTCGGTCAGCGACAGCGATTTGCGCCGGTTCACGTAGGTTTCGAGCACGTTGGTAAACGCGCCGCAGAGGCGCGGGTGCAGCCGCCCGCCGGACGGGAACGTCGCATCCGAGATCACGTAGGACAGCGGGCTTTGCAGGATCGCGGCGATATCGTCCTCGCAGGTGATCCGGTCGATCATCGTGACCTCACATTCGTTCCGCATCAGCAGGTCGAGCGCAAACGACGCCGGATCGCCGCTGCCGCACGCCTCGGCCATCGACTGCCCGACATATCGCGCGTCCTCCGGAAGGCGCACAGACGAAACGAGAATGTTTTCCCACCCGACAAGGTAGGCGTAGTTATCAAAGTCGCGGCCGTTTTCGAGCCGGTCGAGCAGCGTTTTCCGCTGTGCGGGATCGCCAAGCCGCGCGGCAATCGCCTTCGGCCCGCCCTGCAAATATTCCGGCGGCAGAATGTGCATCAGCTGCGTGCTGCCAGCCGTGTAGGCGTATACGTCGCAGAGCACGTCCACCCCGTCCTCCCGTGCGCGGGCAAGCCTTTCGAGCGCGTCTTGTGCCGTATGGCGCCAGTTTCGCTTGCCGGTCGCCTTGAGGTGACTGATCTGCAGCGGCACGCGCAGCGCCCTTGCCACGGTCAGCATTTCGTCGATGGACGGCAAAAGGTGCATGGCCTCCCCGCGCAGATGCACGGACAGCACCGTGTCGCTGCTCGCGATCGGCTGCAGCGCCCGGATCAGCTCGTCGGTCGTGTAAAAGCACTCCGGCGCATACCCAAGCCCGAGCGATACGCCCGCCGCGCCCTCGGCCAGCGTCTTTTCCAAAAGCGCGTGGATCGCGGCAAAGTCGCCGTCGTCCAGGCTTGTTTTCGTGAACCCCGCGACGGCGGCGCGGATCGTCCCGCCGCCCGCAAGCATCAGCGCGTGCACCGGCAGCGGGTGCGTCGAAAGCGCGGCAAAGTAATCGGACAGCGACGCCGTCGGGATGCCGCCGGTATCGCCGGTCACGGGTCGCAGATACGAAGCGATGGCGGCAGGGTCCCCTCCCGCCTGCGGCGCAATCGACAGGCCGCAGTTGCCGTTGCCGACCGTCGTGATCCCCTGATACAGATCGCCGTCGCCGTAATCCGCGCGAAAAATTGCAGCGTCCGCATGGCGGTGCAGATCTAAAAAGCCGGGACAGACGAGCCTGCCGCCCGCGTCGATCACCCGGCGCGCGGGCGCATCTCTAAGATCCCCGACAGCGACGATCTTCCCGCCGAGCACGCCCACATCGGCGCGCACCGCACCGCGGCCGCCGCCGTCGTCCACCCATCCGTTTTGCACGCAGATATCCAGCATCGCTTTGTCCTCCTGCCCTCCATTATAGTGAACCGCGGCGCAAAAGTCCATAGACTTTCCCGCCCGAATCGATTACAATAGAACCATCAACCGACAGGAGGCATACTTATGACGCGAGCAGAAAAATTGGCATCGGAATACCTTCCGATCATCATGCGCGACCGAAACGAGCCGTTCCCGATCCGCTGCATCGGCTATACGGTGTTTACGGCGCCGGCACGCTCCCAAAGCTACCGGGGCATGATCCACGATCCGGCGGACTTCGGCGCGGAGGCGATCATCGAATACGCCGTCTATTATGACTATGACATCCAGCACCTATATGATCTGGAGCACATCTGGGTCGCGGCGGGCGACGGCAGGGTCAAGGCGTGCTGGGGCAGCTTCCACGGGATGCGGCTGCGTGTCGATCGGCTCGAAGCGTTCCGTGCGGACGGCCCGCACGCGGTGCTGTATGCCGAGCCGGGCAAGCACGCGTTTCTGCCCGATCCGAAGCTGTTTACGCTGCACGACCAGTACCCGCTCTGCTGCAATACGCTGTGCGGCGGCGGCCTGTTGATCCCGCCGTTTTTGACCGGCATCCTGCACACCGACGCGGCGCAGGACGAGCGCATCCGCTGCTATATGCGGGAACGCTTTTCGTTCACCCCGGCGGAGGAATATGTGCCTGAAGCCCTTGACGCCTCCATTTTGGCGCCGTGGGAAACGCTGCTCGATCGGATCCCGGTCTATGTCGAAACGCAGCTGCGGCAAATCGTAACGGGCTGACGCCGTAGAAAACATCACCCCGGAGGAGTCTCCGGGGTGACGCTGTTTTTGGGGAATGGTGTTTACACCGCAGGCAGCGGGTGGATATCGTAGGTTTCGTAGTAGATCGCAAACGCCGCTTCCGTGTTGCCGGACAGCTCGATCAGCGCGCCCGCGCGGAACATATCGGACAGCGAGCCGCTCGGTGCGTTCCATGCGGCGTTGGATACGACCGTGTACGCCGGGGCCTCCGGGTCCTCGGCGCGCAGGATCGCTTCTGCGGTGAATAGCAGCACGCCGGTCGAGATGTGGTAC
>JAFUDD010000045.1 GCA_017459315.1 Clostridia bacterium
ATCCGCTGTTTCAAAAAGCTATGGGCATCTCCGGTGCATTTCCGTCGATCCCGTTTCCGAGCGGGTGGAAAGCGAATCTGAACGGCGTCGATCTGAATCTCGGCTATCCCGCCGGATGGGAGCAAGCCAGAGAAATCAAATTCGCGCAGGGATTTACGCGCCCTGCACCGCGCGATTATGTCGGCTCTCGTCCGCTTGCCGAAGCCGAGAACCGCGCGATGGCACAGCTGACGCGGCGGGAGAGCTTTGCGCTGACCGTTTCCTATCATACACAGGGCGCGGAAATCTATTGGCGGTACGGCGACAACGAACCGAAAAACGCAAGGCAAATTGCGGAGGCGTTTGCGGTTGCCAGCGGGTATGCCGTGCAGGATCCGGCAAGGGACAGCAGCTTCGCGGGATATAAGGACTGGTTCATCGACGCATTCGACCGTCCGGGCTATACCATAGAGGCGGGGCGCGGGCAGAACCCGCTGCCGCTCGATGCTCTGCCCAAACTGTACGAAGAAAACATCGGTATTTTCCTAGGTGCTTTGGCACTTGCGCAAAACGCTTGAAAACAGCGGGAATATCTGCTATACTGACAACCATGGAATCCAACACGAAGAAAACCAGCTTTATCATGGGCGCGGCCATCCTTGCGGCAGCAAGTCTGATCTGCAAGGTGCTCGGTGTCCTGTTCCGTGTGTTTGCGATCCGGATTCTCGGCGAGGAAGGCATGTTCTTCTACGAAAAGGTCTATCCGATCTATTCGTGGCTGCTGATCATTTCCTCGTCCGGCATCCCGATCGCTATTTCACGCATGGTCGCGGCACGGGTCGCAAAAGGTGATTTTCGCGGCGCCGAGGACGTATTCAAACGCGCCTTCTGGATGCTGTTCTTCCTCGGTCTTGCCACAACCGCCGTTATGTTTTTCGGCGCGGAGCCGATTGCCCGGCTGATTCTGGATTCCGAGAACCCCGGCATGCGTTGGTCCTTGATGGCGCTTGCGCCCGCGCTGTTCTTTACCTCGATCCTGTGCGCTTATCGCGGCTATCTGCAGGGCTTGCAGCGCATGAACGGCACCGGGCTTTCGCAGCTTGCCGAGCAGATTTTCAAGATGCTGTTCGGCCTGTTCCTTGCGGCATTTCTGTTCCGTCGCTATCTGCATACGCCATACAGCGCCGCAGCCGGCAGCGTCGGCATCCTTCTCGGCGTTTCGATCTCTGAGGCATTGGCGATTGCGGTGATCTATCCGATTTACCGCAAGGAGCGCGCGCATCTTCTGCCGAAGGACATACCGGCTTCCCAAAATGCAAATGATCGGGTCTTGTGGAACCTGTTGACAATCGCTGTTCCGATCACGCTCGGCGCGTCGATCCTGCCGATTGCCAACGTCGTTGATTCCGCGATGATCACGCGCCTGCTGATCGGTATCGGTCTTCCGGCGCCAGAAGCGGAACGGCTGTACGTGATCCTTTGCACTTATGTCCGCTCCATCATCAATCTGCCCGCCGGTATTTCAACCTCTATCTCGATGGCGCTTGTTCCCGCGATTGCCGCTGCAATGGCAAGAAAGGAACCGGAAAACGTTAAGCGTCTCACCGCCACCAGCATCAAGCTCGCAATGGCCATCGGCGTCCCCTGCGCAGTCGGCCTGTCGGTGCTTGCAAGACCGATCATCTTTTTGCTGTACGGCTCGATTCTGCCGCGCTCGCTCGATACGGCGCAGTACCTGATGCATATAGCGGCGTTCACCGTGATCTTCATTTCGCTGTCGCAGACCGCTACCGGCGCTTTGCAGGGCGTCGGCAAACAGCGTTTGCCGGTGTGGTTCCTGCTGATCGGCGGCATTACCAAGATCATCGTCAATATCGTCTGCGTGCAGATTCCCTCGATCAACATTCTCGGCGCGGTCTTTTCCAATCTGTCCTGTTACGGTATCGCAGCGATTCTTGACACCGTTGCGCTTGTCGTCGTCACCAAGGCCAAGCTGCCTGTCGTCGATACGTTCTTAAAGCCGATCCTTGCCGCCGGTGTGATGGGTGCGTGCGCCTATCTTGTGTATGCCGGTATAGGGCGTATCGTGGATGTGAACCGTTATCTGTTCTCTGCGGCGGCATGCGTTGCGTCGATTGCCGTTGCGGTGATCGTATATGTCGTTATGGTTGTCGTGCTGCGACTGTTTACCCGGGAAGAGCTCGCGCTGATTCCGGGCGGACGGAAGCTGATGCGCTTTGCAAAATAAGGATACAGCGGGCGGTTTTCCGCCCGCGATCTTATGGATAGGAAGAGTAGTATGAAACAATTGATCGTTGCGCCGCTGTCTACACCGCAAACGCGGACCCGCGCCGCATGGACAGCTATAGAATCCGCAGAACGGCTGTTCTTGCAAACCGATCGTCATCCCTCGGCGGAGCCGGTCCAGGCAGCGGGCCTTGCGTATACCTCGATGGATGATTTGTATGAAGCCTGCGAGGATTTCGACACGCTGAATGAAGCGATTGCAGAACGTTTGACCGACGGAGAAAACTGCGTTTATGCGGTGCCCGGCGACGGATGCTTTACGCAGATGGGCGCGATTCGGGCTGCCTGCGAAAAGAAAGGGTTCAAGCTGTCCGTTCTGCCCGGCGTTTCGTATGCCAAAGCGGCGTTTCCGGATTTACAGAACACCAGACTCTGCACCGCAAACGATATGCCCAAGACAGCCGATCTCGATACGCCGCTTTGCGTGCAGGAGATCGACACGCAGCTTGCAGCGGGAGAGGTCAAGCTCTGGCTCGGACGCTTTTACCCCGATGAGCTGCCGGTTCGATTGGCCGTTATGCAGCCTGACGGCAGCTATTC
>JAFUDD010000003.1 GCA_017459315.1 Clostridia bacterium
CCGCATTTGGGCAGCATCCTCCGCACGCACCTCGACGCGCTTGCGATCGACGTAGACCTTGCGCCGCTGTGCGCGGGCGTCGCGCCCGCCGAGCTGCCCGAAAAGAAGCCGCTTTTATACCCGGTGACGTTGGAAAACGAGGACATCGACCGCATGGTGGCCGAAGGGTTCTATGACAAGGACGGGGAGTTTCCGTGGTACGGTACGAGGCGAAATGAAGTGCTGGATGTTTCCGACCTGACGTTCACGCTCGAAACGTTCGAGGTCGGGGACGCGTGGATCTGGGCGCTGCTGCACCTGCATTTTCCGGATTCGTGGACAGCGGAGCAGAAATACCGTCTGCATTATGTGACGGAGCTTTTGATCGACGGCAAGCCTGCCATGCACACGCTCGGCGCGCCGCGCAATCTCTATCCGCGCGGGGGCGCATACCCCAAGGGCTTCGGGCTCGCCTATTCCAACGCGGAGGTGGAACGCTATGAAAAGACAGACGTATACTATGAGATTTTCGCCAGCCGCGAATTTCTGCCGGTGCTGCAGCGGCACGACGAATTGAAAATCATCCTGTTTGTTCCACACATCAAGACGCTCCGCATCGAGGGACGGCTGTGGAATCTCGACGAGGGCGAAACGCCCTACGGCGATATCTTCAAAATGGATATTCTCGACCGGGAAACCTTAACCATCGAGGAAAAGTCCGTCACCATCCGCTTACGGGACGTACTGCCGAAGGAGGGAGAAGCATGAAGCGTATGCAGAGGATCCTTATTTTGCTGCTGACGGCGCTGCTGTGTGCTTGCGTGCCGACGCCGGATACCGAATATATCGTGAACAAAACGGACGGCATACTGGAAAGCCGCATCCGGGAAACCGCCGTGCCGGAGGGCGACGCCGTGCCGACAGGCGGGCAGCCGTTTCCCGATCGATGGGAAACGACGTTCGACACAAGCGGCGGCGGAATCGTAACCGTGAACGCCACGATCATGCAGAAAGCGGACGGCGTATACCCGGTGATCCGCACGAAAAAGGGAGAGATCACCAAGGACGATGCGGTGCGGCTCGCGTCCGCGCTGCTGCCCGCGCCGAAGGGCGTCACGACCGACGAGCCGACCAAGGCTGTGCTTACCGAGCAGTTTAAGGCGTACCTTGCCGCGGTGGACGCGCAGCGGGCGGGGACGTGGTACGACGATACCTATTGGACGGACGAGGAGGTGGAGGAGGCGTCGAACCGCTTTGTGACCGAGATCGCCGCCGCGCCGGATGAAACGCCGGTCACGCCCGCCAAGGACTATCGCGGCATCGAAACGGGCGCTTCGGTCTGGCTGCTGCCGGACGGCGGGCGGGCAACCGTGACATGGAGCGCGGACAGCTTTTCCCTCACGCGCGGCGGAACGTGGGTCTATACCGAGCCGTGGCAGCAGGAGGATGCGCGATTGGGCGAGCCGCTTGCCGCCGTGTGGCAGCCGGTGACGATGGATCGAAGCGCGGCGGAGCAAACGGCCGTCGAGACGGTCGAAAGGCTCGGCTATGCGGATTTTTCCGTGGTCACGGCGTATCCCGCGAACCTTTTGCAAAGCGGCCCGGTGCAGCAATGCGCGGCGACCGGGTGGCAGTTCACGCTGATGCGCACCTTCGGCGGCTATCCCGTGACGCCGAACCTGTCCCCGTCCGCGATCTTCGACGACGGCACGGCTTACAGCGCCCGGATCGGCGCAGAGACGATAGAGCTGTTTGTCACGGAAGGCGGCGTATCGGCGTTCGGGTATTATGCCCCCAAGGTCGTTGCGGGCGTCGTGAATCCGAACGTTCCGCTGCTGCCGTTCGCGGAAATCACAAAACGCGCCGAAAACACCCTGTCCGCGGCGCTCAGCGGCGAGGGGCGGGCGCACGCGGCCTCGGCGGAGGTCTATCGCATCGCGCTGACCGTGTACACCGTCCGCGAACGCAACGGCGAGGCGTATCTCGAAATCCCGTGCTGGGCGTTCTGGCTCGACACGCGCGGCCTTTCGGACGAGTTTCGGAACTCGGTTACGATGCAGCACGACGTCCTGCTGCTCAGCGCCATCGACGGCAGCGTGATACACGGGGCGTAGCGGCAAGACCGCATTCGCCGCAGGCGAATTTCATTCCCATATTGGGCTTGACAATGCCGCCGAAGCGTGTATAATTGTGTATACCAAATAAGCACAATTTAAGGAGGGCGGGATATGCTCTTAAAGGTATGCGAACTGGAAAAGCGATACGAACGGTTCACGCTCGGGCCGGTGTCGTTCACGCTCGAGCCGGG
This sequence comes from Clostridia bacterium, assembly GCA_017459315.1. The sequence goes on from JAFUDD010000003.1 coordinate 2,288, forward strand.
GTATATTATGGGCTTCATCGGGCGCAACGGCGCGGGCAAGACCACGACGATGAAGGCGATGCTGAACCTGATCCGGCGCGACGGCGGCAAGGTGCTGCTGGACGGCGTGGAGTTTATGGACGATGAGGCGGGCTGCAAGCGGCGCATCGGGTTTGTGAACGGCGGGTTTGAATGCTATAAAAAGTCCAAGCTGTCCGTCGTAACCGACGTGACGCGGCGGTTCTATCCGGAATGGGACGAGGCGGCTTACCGGCGGTATCTCGACCGCTTTGCACTCGACGAAAACAAAAAGGTCGGGGAGCTTTCGGCGGGCATGCGCGTCAAATACGCGCTCGCGCTTGCGCTGTCGCACAATGCGGAGCTGCTGATCTTAGACGAGCCGACAAGCGGGCTCGATCCCGTCTCGCGCGACGATCTTTTGGATTTGTTCCGGGAGATCATCGAGGACGGGCAAGTGAGCATTCTGTTTTCGACGCATATCATTTCCGATCTCGAAAAGTGCGCGGACTACATCACCTACATCCACGACGGGCAGATCCTGGCAAGCACCGACGTCGATTCGTTCCGCGCGGCGTATCGGCTTGTGTCCGGCAGCGCGGCGGACTTGGAGCGCGTAAAGCCGTACCTTGTCGGCTATAAGGCGCACGCGTTCGGGTTCACGGGGCTTGTGCGCGCGGAAAACCTTTCGCGGTGCGAAGGGCTGCAGACCGCGCCCGCGGATCTCGAATCCATTATGATCTACACGGAACAGGAGGGTCGCCATGAAGAATCTGCTGTATAAGGAGCTGCGGCTGTGCGTGCCGCCGTTCGTGTTCGTCTACCTCGGGTTTGCGTTTATGGTGCTGATCCCGAGCTATCCGTACCTTGTCGCGTTCTTCTTCATCTGCAACGCAACGATGTACATCTTCACGCAGGGACAGGCGAACGGGGACTTTGAGTTCTCGGCGCTGCTGCCGATCTCCAAAAGGGACATCGTGCACGCCAGGTATTTGGCGGTCGCGCTGCTGCAGATGCTGTTTTTGGTGCTCTGCACCGGGCTGATCTTCGTACACGCCTATCTGCCGCCCGCGGGCCTTGCGGGGAACCCGGCGGGCTTGGACGCAAGCCTGACGCTGCTCGGCGCGGGGCTGATTCTGATGGGACTGTATAACGCGACGACGGTTCCGGCGTTTTTCAAGAACGAACCGAAATACAGCCGGGTTATCCTAACGAGCCTCATTATCAAGTTCGGCTATATCATTGCAGTCGAAGCGACGGCGGTTGTGTCGGCTTCTTTTTGCGAGACGGTTCCGCTGTTCGACTGGATCGAAACGAACCTCGACTGCTTCCCGTCCACGCCCGGCGCATGGACGGCGCAGCTTGCTGTGCTGCTGCTCGGTGCGGCCGGATACCTTGCGCTGACGCTGTTCGGCTATCGCCGCGCGGCAAAGATTTTTGACCGGGTGAACCTCTGATGCGGCTCTCGGTACTGCCGACGCTCGAAACGCCCGCATATAAGCAGATCGCGGGGCAGATCACGGCGCAGATCCTTTCGGGCGAGCTGCCCGCGGGCTTTGCCCTGCCGCCGATCCGCACGGTCGCCAAGGAGCTCGGCGTGTCGGTCATCACCGTGCGCGGCGCGTGGGACGCGCTCGAAGCCGACGGCCTGATCGAAACCCGCGCGGGCAGCGGGTGCTATGTCGCGGCGCTGTCCGCTGCCGAGCGCAATCACCGCCGCATGGCCGCCCTTGCCGAACCTCTCGATGCCCTTGTTGCCACGGCCAAGGCAATGGGCTTTACCGCGGCAGAAACCGCGGGGATGGTGGAGGAGGAGTGGCGGTAAAGCCTTCGAAAACAGCATCACAACAAAAGCCTCCGTCGCTGCACACGGAGGCTTTTTTCGATAGGCGGTCCGCCGGGAGGAAAGGCAAAGCCTCGGCAGACCGTAGTAGGCTTCGCGGGGAGATTGCTGCGCAGTAATATTTGCGCCTATGGTGCAAGTGTTTATTCTTCCAGCCTTGCCTTGGCTTTCTTTTCGAGCGCGAGGAGCGTCTTTTGCGGATCCTTGACCTTCGCAAGGAAGATCATTGCGGCGATGATGTAGGGCTTGAAGGAGGCCTGCTTATACAGCGGGTCGCGGTAGCGGTCGAACACGGACGCGGCGACCTCGCCGGCTTCGCAGGAAACGTCGGTGATGTCGGCAGGCAGGCAATGGAGATAGAGCGCCTTGCCGTCCTTGGTGAGCTGCATCATTTCCTCGGTGCATTCCCAGTCCTTATGCTCGGCGTTCTGCGCCAACAGCCGCTTTTCGAGCGCCTTGATGCCATCGAGGTCGCCGTTGCCGTACAGCTCCGTGCGCTCTTCCATGGCCTTAAAGGGCGCCCACGATTTCGGGTAGACGATATCGGCGTCCTTGAACGCTTCTTTCATGTCGTGCGTGATCGTAAAGTGCGCGCCGGACTTTTTGCAGTTCTCCTCCGCGACCTTCACGACATCGTCCATGATCTCATAGCCTTCCGGGTAGGCGAGGGTCACGTCCATGCCGAACCGCGTAAACAGCCCCGCGACGCCCTGCGGCACCGACAGCGGCTTGCCGTAGGACGGGCTGTATGCCCACGTCATGGCGACCTTCTTGCCCTTGAGGTTCTTGATCGCCTCGTCCAGATCGTCGCTTTCGCCGAGCGTATGGATGCAATGCAGCATGTCCGCCATGCACTGCGTCGGGTGGTCGATATCGCACTGGAGGTTGACGAGCGTGGGCTTCTGTTCGAGCACGCCCGCCTTGTTGCCCTCGGTCACGGCGTTGACGACGTTGTGCATATACGTGTTGCCCTTGCCGATGTACATATCGTCGCGGATGCCGATGACGTCGGCCATGAAGGAGATCATGTTCGCGGTCTCGCGCACCGTTTCGCCGTGCGCGATCTGGCTCTTGCCCTCGTCGAGGTCCTGTACCTCAAGGCCGAGGAGGTTGCACGCCGATGCGAACGAGAAGCGCGTGCGGGTGGAATTATCGCGGAACAGCGAGATGCCGAGGCCGGAATCGAAGATTTTCGTGGAGATATTGTTTTCCCGCAGGTGACGCAGCGCGTCGGCCACGGTGAACACGGCGGCGATCTCATCGTCGGTCTTTTCCCACGTTAAGAAAAAGTCGCCGTTGTACATGTCCTTGAAGTTCAGCTGATCTAATTTATCGGTATACTTTTTGACGTTGCTCATGTGGCCCCCTTAATCGTTTGCATATTTGGTGTCGGTTTTGCCCGCGCGGAACTCGGACGCGTCGATGCTCTTGTCGGCTTCGAGATAGAAGTGCGGCGTCAGGGCATAGACGGCGGCGCAGGTGACAAGATCCTGCTTCCATGTGATCTCATTCGGCGCGTGCGCCTGCGATTCCGCGCCGGGGCCGAAGCCGACGCACGGGATCCCGTAGCGGCCCTGGATCGAAACGCCGTTGGTCGAGAACGTCCACTTGTCGATCAGCGGACGATTGCGCTTGTCCATCGCGGTCGGCGAGCCGATGCGCTCGGTGCCGAACAGCGCCTTATGCGCCTGATACAGCGCCTGCACGTGCGCGGCGCTCTCCTTGTTGATCCATGTCGGGAAATAGCACTCGGTTTCGTACTTCAAGCCCGTCCATGCGGGGCGATCGTAGAGGTACATGGAAACCTTTACGTCGTCGGCGTACTTACGGCACGACGGGAGATTGCGGATCTCCTCAAGGCAGGAATCCCACGTTTCGCCCGCGGTCATCCGGCGGTCGAGCGAAACGGCGCAGCTGTCCGCCACGGCGCAGCGGGAGGGGGAGGTGTAGAAGATCTGCGAGCAGGTGATCGTGCCGCGGCCCAAGAAGCGCGCGTCCTCGTAATGCTCGGGATTATACTTCGGATCGAGCATCTTCACAAGGCCCTTGATCTCGTCCGCGTCGGTCGCGGTGTTTTCGTTGAGGGCGCGCACGTCGCGCAGGATGTCCGCCATCTTATAGATCGCATTGTCGCCGCGCTCCGGGGCGGAGCCGTGGCAGGATACGCCGTGCACGTCCACGCGGATCTCCATTCTGCCGCGATGCCCGCGATAGATGCCGCCGTCGGTCGGCTCGGTCGAAACGACGAACTCCGGCGTCACGCCGTCTTCCTTATGAATGTACTGCCAGCAGAGACCGTCGCAGTCCTCCTCCTGTACGGTGGCGGTGACGAGGATCTTATAGTCCTCCGGGATCAGGCCGAGGTCCTTCATGATCCTGGCGCCGTAGACCGCGCTGACCACGCCGCCCTCCTGATCGGAGCCGCCGCGGCCGTAGATGATGTCGTCGGTCTCAAAGCCCTTGTAGGGGTCGTGCGTCCAGTTTTGCAGATTGCCGATGCCGACGGTGTCGATATGGCCGTCGAAGGCAATGATCTTGTCGCCCGTGCCCATCCAGCCGAGCGCGTTGCCCTCCGGGTCGATCTCGGCCTTGTCAAAGCCCAGCTTTTCCATCTCCGCAATCGTGCGCTTGATCACGCCCTCCTCCTCACAGCTCTCGCTCGGAATCGCAATGAGGTCGCGGAGGAATTTCGTCATGGCCGGCAGATAGCCCTGCGCCGCCTGTTTGACTGCATTGACATCCATTTTGCTTTGTACTTCCTTTCCCGAAATTTGAAAAACGGTGTTACGTCTCGTCCGACGTTTTCGCGTCGATGTAGGAATAGAGCGTGTATTTGCTGATGCCGAAGTATTTGGAAACCTTGTCGCCGCTGCGCGTGACCAGGAACGCGCCCGCGTTGTTCAAAAACCGGATCGCGCGGATCTTGTCGTCCTTCGTCATCATGGCGACCGGCTTGCCGATCTTGGCGGCCGCCTGCTCGATGAGGTCGTCCAACAGGTCGTTGACCGAGATCGGGATGCGCTCCGGCACCGTGCGATCCACTTTGTGGTTGAGGATCGAGTCGATCGCGCGCTCCGCCATTAAAAGCTCGGTAATGTCGTAGTTGATCGAAAACACGCCGTCGATGCCGCCCTGTTCGTTGCGGATGTAGACGGTCGAGCTTTTCAGGATCCTGCCGTCGTGCGTTTTCATCAGATACCCCGCGCTGTCCGAAAGCTGAGCGGGGTCGTCGGTGTGGAGCGCCTCCAGCACGATGCGGCTCGGCCCGTCCCCGACCTTGCGGTGCGTGACGTGGCCGTTTTCGATCGCGGCGATCGTGTGATCCGGGTCGTCGCCGGTCAGGTCGTGCAGGGCAATTTCACAGTTGGAGCCGAATTGCTGCGCGAGCGCGGAGGCCAGCCGCTTATAAAAATCCAAATCCATGTGCGTTCTCCGTTCTGATTTGATGTAAAAGCCTTTCGCGTTTCTACGTTCTTATTATAAAGAATAATCGTGCGGCTGACAAGAGGAAAACTAAAAATAATTTTGGAAATCGAAAAATTTTTTAGTTACACGGATGGACTTGCAAACGGCGGGGGATTCGTATACAATAGGAACAGCGAAACCGAAAGGAGATTTTGCCCCAATGGAAGAAGAAAGAGATCTTGTCACGTTCGTCGATGAGGACGGCAACGAGTTTGATTTGGAGGTCATCGACTATTTCGAGCATAACGATAAGGAATACGGCGTGCTGATCGACCCGGAAACGCCGGACGATGCCGAGTATTTCGAGGTCTGCATCATGGAGATCGTGCAGAACGAGGAGGAGGAGCTTGAAGAGTTCCTGCCGGTCGAGGACGAGGCGCTGCAGGCGGAGCTGTTGAAGATCGCCGAGGAGCGCATGCAGGCCTGGGACGACGAGCTCGAGGACATCGGCCCGGTCGAGGAGTGACCGAAAATGATGAAGGACCCGGTCGGGTCCTTTTTTGTTTTTTGATTTACCTCTTGTTCGTACAGGAATCTCATGGTAAAATCAATCCAAAAGAGATAGGGGAGGCAGAACATGCTGTTATTTTCTCCCGTGGAAAGTGAAATCGTCGTCAAGCCGTTCGAGCCGCGGCGGATCGTGTGCGCGTTCCATGATATCGACGGGACGCATTCGCTGATCCGCGACTGGCCGCCGGTCATGAGCATCGTGCTCGATTACGCCGAAAAAAGCGGCGTGCCCGCGGGCTACGACAGCGACGAAAACGTGCATCGGATCGCCGCGATCACCGGCACGAAGCCGCTTCCGGTGACGGATGCGTTCTGTGTGGAATCGGCGGGGCTGTCGGCGCTGACGCAGATGGAATGGGCCCTGCGCCGCGCGGTGGAGGCCGGGACGGTGAACGTGCCGTGCGACCGCGCCGAAAACCGCGAAAAGATCGAGCGCATCCGCGGCGGGGAGGAGGTTTTCCCCGACCTGCCCGACTCGCCGGAGCTCGAAGCGTTTTTGACCGAGCACACGCCGCGGCTGTTCCGTTTCTATGAAAAGGTGCTGAATCTCTATTGCCGCGACCGGAATTTAGCCCTGGCAAAGCAGGACCCGGACAGATTCATCGTTCCCGGCTCGCCGGCGTTCATGCAGTTCCTGTTTGCGCACGGCGTAAAGAACTATTTTGTGACCGGTGCGGTCGTCGAAAAGGGCATGGGCATGTATGAGGAGGTCGAAACGCTCGGCTATCCGATCGGCCCCGGCAAGGTCGTGGAGGACATCATCGGCTCGACGTGGACGGACAAGCTGCCCAAGGACGTGATCATGCAGCGGCTTGCCGAAACGCTCGGCGTGGACGGCGCGCAGATTTTAGTCGTCGGGGACGGGCGCAGCGAGATATGGGCCGGGGCGCAGATGGGCGCGGTGATGATTTCCCGTCTGCCCGAAAGCGCGGCGTATCAGCGCGCGCTGCATAAGTTGCTCGGCACGAACGTGATCGTCGCGGATTACACCGATCCGCGCTTGATGGCGATGTTTACGGAGGTATAAGAATGGAATACGGCTATTTGGATTTTTCCGGCATCCGCACCGATACGGCAAAGCACCGGCACAATCTGGTGCGCATCGACACGCTCTTAACGCCAGGCGTCGATCCGATCCCGGCCTGGGACGGGGGAAAGGCGTTCGACACCCTTGTGGATAAGATCGTGGAGGCGCGGCAAAACGGCCGCCCGGTGATCTGGTCGCAGGGGGCGCACGTGATCAAAAACAGCCTGTCGCGCTATCTGATCGACCTGATGGAGTGCGGCATCATCACGCATATCGCCGGGAACGGCGCGTGCAGCATCCACGACTTCGAACTGGCCTACCTCGGCGGCACAAGCGAGGACGTGCCGACCGCGTTGGAGGACGGCTCCTTCGGCATGTGGGAGGAGACCGGCGGGTGGATGAACGCGGCGCTAAAGTACGGCGCGGCGCACGACATGGGCTACGGCGAATCGCTCGCGTACTACATCGACACGCACCAAAGCGATTTTCCGTATCGAGACGACTGCGTGCTCTACCGCGCGTACAAATGCGGCGTCCCGGCGACATACCATATCGCGCTCGGCACCGATATCATCCATCAGCATCCTTCCGTCGATTTTGCCGCCATCGGCAAGACAAGCGGCATCGACTTTCACCGCTATTGCTATTCCGTTTCGCAGATGGACGGCGGCGTGTTTCTGAACTTCGGATCGAGCGTGATCGGGCCGGAGGTGTTCTTGAAAGCGATTTCGATATCCCGCAACCTCGGCTTTCCGACCTACCGGATCACGACCGCGAACTTTGATCTGATCGACCTCGGGGACTATCGGACCAATATCGGCTACGACGATCCGCATTACTATTACCGCCCGCGCAAGAACATCGTCAACCGGCCGCCCAAGGTCGGCGGCATCGGGTTCCACTTCGTCGGCGATCATAAGGAAACGATTCCGAATCTGTGGCAGCGCGTGACCGGGCGACTGCCGGAAAACATAAAATAATGATATAACATATTGTCGCTTTTTTTCGCCGTTCCGCCGCAGCCCCTTGGCGGGACGGCGTTTCGCTTGCACCGAAAACCCCCGAGAAATCAAGCCTTTTTATAACTTTACACGGCGTTTTCGGGAGAAATACGCGCAATTTACATTTCTCTTGACAAGGCTGTAAAACGGGTGTAAAATGATGGACAGGTAGCGAGAGAATACGCTACCGCAGTTCAAAGGAGGAATGAACATGAAGAAAGTATTTGCAATCGCTCTGGCGCTTGTTATGCTGCTCGGCGCCGTAGCCTGTGCCGCTCCCGCGGCCAACACCGACACTCCGGCTGCCAATACCGGCGCAACCGCGTTCGTGACGGCGGACGGCAAGTGCGCGTGCGGCAAGTGCACCGTCGATATGACGAAGTACAGCCCCTACATTCAGGAGCTCATCTACAACGCGCACGTCAACAACGAAACGCTGACCGTGTACGGCGCCTGCGATGAGTCCTACGTCAAGGCGGCTGCCGCGAAGTTCCAGGAGCTCTTCCAGATCACCACGAACGCCACGCGTTATGCGACCGGCGAAATGTTCACCAAGACCGATGAGGAAAAGAACAATCCGCAGGCGGACGTTTGGTTCGGCGGCTCCAACGACTACTACTTCAAGGCCAAGGATGCAGGTCTGCTGCAGGCCTACAAGCCGGAGAATGCCAAGAACCTGATCGACAACCCGGCGTTCATCGACAAGGACTTTGAGTGGGTCGGCATTTACACCGGCGTCTTGGGCATTATGTTCAACACCGAAGAAGGCGCTGCGCTGGGCCTCGAAGCCCCGAAGAGCTGGGAGGATCTGCGCGATCCGAAGTGGGCCGGCCTGATCGCCGTTCCGAACCCCGAAACCTCCGCGACCGCGACCAACTTCCTTGCCACGCAGAAGTATCGCTACGGCTATCCGGGCTCGCTCGACAGCGAAGGCCTGGCTGCATACCTCAAGGACTTTGATAAGAACGTCGTTATGTACACCAAGTCCGGTTCCGGCCCGTCCAAGATGGTAGGCCCGGGCGAGTGCGTGGTCGGTATCTCCTTCCTGCATGACGGTGTTGCGCAGATTGCAAACGGTTATGACAACATCCAGCTGATCGTTCCGGCAGACGGCACGGGCTTTGAAGTCGGCGCCGCGGGCATGGTCAAGAACGACAAGAACCCGAACGCCTCCAAGCTGTTCGTTGAGTTCTGCCTCACCGCAGACTGCGTCAACCTCGGCAAGGATAATCAGTCCATGCAGAACCTCGTCATCACCGATGAAGCCGGCGCGGTTCAGCCGGAGCTGCTGAAGCAGTTCGGTCTGGACGACCTTTCCAAGCTGAAGCTCGTTCCCTACGACGTAGCAGACGTTGCGCCGCAGCTGAACACCTGGACGCAGGAGTGGCTGCAGATCGTCGGCACCGATGATCGTCACGAGAAGAAGTCCTAAACCATAAGGCGGACTGACTTTAGAACAAACCCAAGGAGGGGACGAAGGACTATCCTCCGTCCCCTCTTTCCTGTTTCAACCGTTATCCGAGAAAGGAGGCGTCCCCCGTGGAAGCAAGGACCTTGGATCCGAAAGAGATTCGCAGCCAAAGCAAGAAGCTCGACCGGAAAAAGTTCTGGAACGATCCGATCATGATCGCCATGATCGTGATTATGACGATCTTTTTAACGCTGTTCATCGTGTATCCGCTCGTGATGCTGCTCTCCGAAGCGCTGCGCAACGCAGACGGACAGTTCACGCTGCAAACGATCCGGGATACGTTGACCTACGTTACCTTCAAACAGGCGTTCATCAATACCCTGCAGCTCGGTCTCATCGTCGGCGTGACGAGCACGATCGTCGGTATGCTGTTTGCGTACATTGATGTATACGTCAAAACGAAAACGAAAATTTTGGCGGGCCTTTTCAACGTCGTTGCAACGATGCCCGTCGTATCCCCGCCCTTTGTTCTGTCGCTGTCGCTGATCATGCTGTTCGGCAGAACCGGCTTCATTACGAAAAACCTGCTCAATCTTCGGAACTTTGCGGGCATTTACGGCTTGCCCGGTCTGATCATCGTGCAGACGCTGACCTTCTTCCCGGTCTGCTACCTCACGTTCAAGGGACTGCTGAAAAACATCGACCCGTCCATTGAGGAGGCCGCGCGCGATATCGGCGCGTCGCGCATGAAGGTGTTCACCTCCATCACGCTCCCGCTGATGCTCCCCGGCATCGGCAACGCGTTCCTCGTCACGTTCATCGAGTCCATCGCGGATTTCGCAAACCCGATGATCATCGGCGGCAACTACGACACGCTGGCAACCTCGATCTACCTACAGATCACCGGCGCCCTGAACAAGAACATCGCTTCCGCGATGGCGTTGATCCTGCTGCTGCTGACGATGGCGCTGTTCCTCCTGCAAAAGTACTGGCTCGAGCGCAAGGCCACCGCGACGCTCACCGGCAAGGCCGCCAGAGGCCGTATCCTCATTGAGGATCGCTCCGTGCGTCTCCCGCTGTCGATCCTGGCAGGCGCGATCAGCTTGTTCGTTATCGCGCTGTACGTGCTGATCCCGATCGGCTCCTTCTTTAACCTGTGGGGCCGCGACTACAGCCTGACCTGGAAGTGGTATGAATACACGTTCGCGTCCGGCGGCGTCAAGCAGTACCGCGACTCCATCACGCTCGCGTTGATCGCCGCGCCGATCACGTCCCTGATGTCCATGCTGATTGCTTGGATGGTGGTGAAGAAGAAATTTGCGCTGAAGGGCTACATCGAGTTCGTCTCGATGATGGCCATGGCGGTTCCCGGCATCGTCCTCGGTATCGCGTACATCCGCGGATTTGTTACCGGCGTGTTCCATGTGGCGGAGCTGTTCCCGCGCGGGCAGGTGCCGTGGTGGACGCTGCAGGGGCTGTACGGAACCGGTGCGCTCGTTGTACTTGTCTTCATCGTCCGTTCGCTGCCGGTCGGCACGCGTAACGGCATTGCAGCGCTGCGGCAGATCGACAAGTCCATCGAGGAGGCCGCGACCGACCTCGGCGCCAACAGCGGCAAGGTCTTCACCTCGATCACGCTGCCGCTGATCAAGGACTCGTTCATCAGCGGTCTGATCACCTCGTTCGTCCGCTCGATCACGGCCATTTCCGCGATCATCCTGCTCGTCAACCCTCGTGTTAATCTGATTACATATCAGATCAGTGAGAGTGCGAACAAGGGTTATTACGGCGCGGCGTGCGCGGCATCCACGATCCTGATCCTGATTGTCTACGCGGCCATTTTGCTGCTGCAGATCTTCACGAAATACTTCGGTACCAGCCGGTACATCAATCGAGAGGAGTAAGCTATGGAAACCAAACAGAAAAAGGGCATATTGCTCGATCATATTTCCAAGATCTATACCGACCCGAAAACCAAAAAGGAGTTTTATGCGGTCAACGATATCACGCTCGATATTCAGCCCGGCGATTTCGTGACGCTGCTCGGCCCGTCGGGCTGCGGCAAGACCACGACGTTGCGGATGATCGCGGGCTATGAAAGTCCCGATATCGGCGAGATCTATCTCGGCGGTGAGAAGATCAACGAAAAGACGCCGGATAAGCGCGACACGGCGATGATGTTCCAGAACTACGCGCTGTTCCCGCACATGAACGTCTACGACAACATCGCCTATGGCCTCAAGCTGCGCGGCTTCAAAAAGAACGAGATCCGCGAAAAGGTCTTTGCGATCCTCGACCTCGTCGAGCTGAAGGGCATGGAAAACCGCATGACCAATCAGCTTTCCGGCGGTCAGCAGCAGCGTGTCGCCTTGGCCCGCGCGCTTGTCGTGCAGCCGAGCGTGCTGCTCTTCGACGAACCGCTTTCCAACCTTGACGCGAACCTGCGCGTGCAGATGCGTACCGAGATCCGCCGTATTCAGCAGGAGGTCGGCTCCACGGCCGTCTACGTCACGCACGACCAGTCCGAGGCCATGAGCATTTCGGATCAGATCGTCGTTATGAACAGGGGTGTGATCGCGCAGATGGGCACCCCGACCGAGATCTACTACCATCCGGCAAGCGAGTTCGTCGCGTCGTTCATCGGCGAAGCGAACTACCTGCGCGGCAAGATCGTCAGCAACGTCGGCGACGGCGAACACAGCGTCATCGAGCTACTCGGCCGCAAGG
>JAFUDD010000046.1 GCA_017459315.1 Clostridia bacterium
CCGCCGACCGCATACAGCGGCACAGGCAGCGCATCGGCAAAGGCTTTCAGTTCGGACGGATAGATACTCATGGATATGGAATGGGGGCGGGGGCCGCCCCCGACGGGTATGGCTGTTTTATTCCTCGTTGTTCTCGGCGTCAACGGCTTCGACCGCTTTGACCGGCTCGTTGCCGTCGGGCGCAGAGGCTTCCTCGCTGATCGGCGCGCCGTCCTCGTCCTCGGTGATCTCCTGATGCGGGAGCAGCGCGACGCAGGCGATGGAGTTACTGTCGCCCACCTGCATCAGGCGGACGCCCTGCGTGTTGCGGCCGATCACGCTGATCTGCTCGACCGGCGTGCGCATGATGATGCCGTCGTCGCGCACCAGCAGCACGTCTTCGCCGCTTTCGGTCATGCGAAGCGCCGCCAGTCCGCCGGTCTTATCGGTCGCCTTCATCGCAAGGATGCCCTTGCCGCCGCGGCCTTGGATCGAATACTGATCCTCCGGCGTGCGCTTGCCGAGACCTTTTTCGGTGACGGTCAGCAGCATACCGCCCGGAATGACCTTGACCATGTCGATCAAAATATCGTCGTCGTCCAGATTGATGCCGCGAACGCCCATGCCGCCGCGTCCGGTCGGACGCACGTGCGCTTCATTGAAGCGGATGCACTTGCCGCTCTTAGAGGCCAGAATGAATTCGTCCTCGCCGCCGCTCATCTCCACGGAGATCAGCTCGTCGCCCTCGCGGATCGTCTGCATCAGCAGACCGCCCTTGCGGATATTGCCGCAGTCCGCAATGCGCGTCTTTTTGATCAAGCCCTTGCGCGTCGCGGTCACCAGATAGCCGTTTTCCTCGACCTCGCGCGGGACCACGAACATCGCCGTGACCTTTTCGCCGGTCTGCAGCTGCAGGAAGTTCACCACCGGGATGCCCTTGCTCGTCCGGCTCGCTTCGGGGATCGCATAGCACTTGATCCGATACACCCGGCCGAAGTTCGTGAAGAACATGATCGGCGCGTGCGTAGAGGAAACGAGCATCCGCTCCACATAGTCCTCGTCGCGCGTGGCTTGGCCCTTCACGCCCTTGCCGCCGCGGTTCTGTGCCTTGAACGCGTCGGTCGAGGTGCGCTTGATATAGCCGAAGTGCGTCATCGTGACGGTCATCTGCTCCTCTTGGATGATGTCGTCCAGTTCGATATCGTCGGGCATCGGCGCGATCTCGGTACGGCGCTTGTCGCCGCAGCGTGCTTTTACATCGAGCGCCTCCTCTTTGATGACCTCCATCAGGCGGTGCTCGCTCGCAAGGATTTCTTCAAGATAGGCGACGCGCTCACGAAGCTGCTTTTCTTCCTCGATCAGCTTGTCGCGCTCCAGTCCCGTCAAACGCTGCAAGCGCATGTCCAAAATGGCCTGCGCCTGCCGCTCACTGAAGCCGAACCGTTCGCAGAGGCGATCCTTGGCAATCGCGCCGGTTTCGCTCGAACGGATCGTCTTGATGACCTCGTCGATCTGATCGAGCGCCTTCAGTAAACCTTCGATGATATGCAGGCGTTCCTTTGCCCGCGCCAAATCGAAGCGCGTCCGGCGGGTCACAACGTCCTTTTGATGCTCCAGATAATAGTAAAGGATCTGCTTCAGCGTCAGGATCTTCGGCTCGCCGTCCACCAGCGCGAGATTGATCACGCCGAACGTCGCCTGCATGTCGGTGTGCTTATAGAGGTTGTTCAGCACGACGGACGCATTCACGTCCTTCTTGAGCTCGATCACGATGCGCGTGCCGTTGCGATCGGTCTCGTCGCGAAGGTCAGATATGCCCTCGATCTTCTTTTCATGGACAAGCTCTGCAATGCGCGTCACAAGGCTTGCCTTGTTAACCTGATACGGAATCTCGGTGACGATGATGCGGCTCTTGCTTTGGGACATCTGCTCGATCTCGGTGCGCGCGCGGACGTAGATCTTGCCGCGCCCCGTGCGGTATGCTTGCGCAATGCCCTGCTTGCCGAGGATGATCGCACCGGTCGGGAAGTCCGGGCCGGGGATGTACGCCATCAGCTCGTCGTTCGTGATATCCGGGTTGTCGATCATGGCGCAAAGGCCGTCGATCGTTTCCCCGAGGTTGTGCGGCGGCATGTTCGTCGCCATGCCGACCGCGATGCCGTTGCTGCCGTTGACTAAAAGGTTTGGGAAACGCGCGGGCAG
>JAFUDD010000047.1 GCA_017459315.1 Clostridia bacterium
CGCTGAAAAAGGAGCGCGACTATGAACGCGCCATGGGCAAGGAGATGGAGGTGCGCCTCTATGCCCCGGTCGAGAAGAAAAAGGAATGGGTCGGCACTCTGACCGCGTTCGACGCCGATACCTTCACGATCACGACCGACAAGGGCAAAACGCTCACCGTTGCCAAAAAGGACTGCGCTCTGATTCGTCCCTACATTCGATTTGAATAAGATACCCGACCGACAAAGGAGAAACACCAAGCCATGAATGCAGAATTTATTGATGCTCTGAACGCGCTCGAAAAGGAACGCGGCATTAAAAAGGACGTGCTTCTGAACGCGTTTGAAGCGGCGCTTTGCTCTGCGTATAAGCGCAACTATAACTCGACCGGCAATGTCCGCGCCGAGATCGACGGCTCGACCGGCGAAATCCACATCTGGGCCTCCAAGACCGTTGTGGAGAAGGTCGAAAACCCGTCGCAGGAAATCTCCCTCGCCAAGGCGAAGAAGATCAATCCGCTGTATGAGCTCGGCGACGTGCTGGAGGAGGAAGCGTTCACGAAGGATTTCGGCCGCATCGCCGCGCAGACCGCCAAGCAGGTCATGGTGCAGCGCATCCGCGAGGCCGAACGCGGCAACATCTATGAGGAGTATAAGGAAACCGAAAATGAGATCCTCACCGCGATCGTGCAGCGCATCGAAAAGGGCAACGCCTTTGTCGAGCTCGGCAAGACCGACGGCGTTTTGACCGCGAACGAAATGATTCCCGGCGAAACGTACGAGAACAATCAGCGTCTCAAGGTCTACGTCCTCGAGGTCCGCAAGGACAATAAGGGGCCGCAGGTGCTTGTTTCCCGCACGCATCCGGGCCTTGTCAAGCGCCTGTTCGAGCTGGAGGTGCCGGAAATCATGAGCGGCGTCGTCCAGATCAAGGCGATTGCGCGAGAAGCGGGCTTTAGAACCAAGGTTTCCGTTCATTCGACGGATCCGCAGGTAGACGCGGTCGGCGCATGCGTCGGGCAGAGAGGACAGCGCGTGGAACGGATCGTGAACGAGCTGTTCAATGAAAAGATCGACATCATCGAATGGGACAGCGACAGTGCGATCTACATTGCCAAGGCATTGAGCCCGGCAAAGGTGCTGATGGTGTACGTCAACGAAGAAGAGAAGGCTGCACGCGTGATCGTGCCGGATTCGCAGCTTTCGCTTGCCATCGGCAAGGAGGGACAGAATGCGCGTCTGGCCGCTAAGCTGACCGGCTGGAAGATCGACATCAAGAGCCAGTCGCAGGCCGATGCGGTGCTGGACGAAATGACGCCGGACGAGACGGAGGCGTAATCCGTGAAGAAGATACCGATGCGCATGTGCGTCGCGTGCCGCATGATGCAGCCGAAGAATACGCTGCTGCGGGTGGTGCGGACGGAGGACGGCTCCGCCGTGATCGACCGGACCGGCAAGCGCAACGGTCGCGGCGCGTATTTGTGCGCCAAAAAGGAATGTCTGGAAAGAGCATTCAAAACGCGCGCGCTTGAACGCGCGTTGGAGACCGGGCTTTCCGAGCAGGTCAAGTCCGAGCTGATGGGGGAGATAACCCGTGCAGAACCGGCTGTATAACGCCATCGGCCTTTGCATGAAGGCAGGCAAGGCACAGAGCGGCGCTTTTGCCGCCGAAAAGGCCATCAAGGGCGGAAAAGCAAAGCTCGTGCTGCTCGAAACCGCGGCGTCCGACGCGACCAAAGCGCAGTATGCCGCATGGTGCGAAGCAAACGGCGTACCGCTGCTTTTGACCGATACCGTCGGTGAAGCCATCGGCAAGCCGGGACGGATCGTGATGGCGGTTACGGACAATGCGTTCAAAACCATGATCGAAAAGGCGTTCGAGCAGGAACGGCAGACAAACGAAGCATAACGGAAAAAGAATCCGCGGGATCCTTTTTCGAGATTTTACGGTATAGACAGTAACAGCGGGGGTGAATGTATGGCAATCAATTATCTGGATACGGCAAAGGGATTAAAGGAAGAGCTGCAGGCAATGCTTTCGACGGTGGAGAACACCAAGTCAGAGCTTGCAAAGCTGCTCGATTCCGCGCGCCGTTCCGAAGGAAAGCTGATCGATCGCGAGGAAGCCGAAAAGGCGGCCCGGCTCGAACGAGAGCGTAAAGAACGTCTGGCAACCATCTTGGCGAGCGAGACGGACTTGGCCGTACATGTCGGCGGCGTGGAGGAGGAACCCACGCCCGAACCGGAGCCGACCCCCGAACCGGCGCTCGCACCCGAACCGGAACCGGCAGCAGTACCGGCGCCCGAACCGGCACAGCCGGAGCAGCCTGTGATCGAAAAGCCGGAGCCGCGTCCCGTCGAATCGCGTCCAAACCGCGATGTGCGTCCGCAAAGCGACCGCCCGAATCGGAACGACCGTCCGCAGGGCGACCGGCAGCGCACCGACAATCGCCCGCCGCGTACCGACGCAAGACCGCAGCAGGGCAACCGTCCGCAGCAGCAGAGCAATCGCCCGCAGGCAGCCGCGCCCGCAGGACAGCGCGCCGTCGTGATCAATACGCCGCAGAGCGCCGAGCGCACACGCGTGGACAAGAAAAAGACGTACGACAATCAAGATAAGAAGGCAAAGAACAAGAAGACAATGCAGAAAGAAGCCGGTCCCTCCGCACGCGGATGGGAAGATGATACCCAAATGGGCAATCGCCGCAAGGTGAAGCGCGGTTCGCAGGAAGCCCCTGCCGCCAAACCCGCGCCCGTCGTGATCGAGCACGCCGTCATTACGAGCGAAACGATTACGGTAAAGGAACTTTCGGAAAAGCTCGGCAAGCCCGCCAATGAAATTTTGAAGAAGCTGCTGATGCTCGGCATTATTGCCAACATCAACCAGGAAATAGACTTCGATACCTGCGAACTGATCGCGGGCGAATTCGGCATCACGCTCGAGCAGCAGATCGCCAAGACCTTTGAAGAGGTCCTGACCGAGGCCGCCGAGGATAACGACCCCGAAGACAAGCTCAAGCCGCGTCCCCCGGTCGTCACGATCATGGGTCACGTCGATCATGGCAAAACGTCCCTGCTCGACGCGATCCGCAACTCGCACGTTACGGCGGGCGAAGCCGGCGGTATCACGCAGCATATCGGCGCATATACCGTCACGCTGAACGGCCGTCAGATCACGTTCATCGACACGCCGGGTCACGAAGCGTTTACGTCGATGCGTGCGCGCGGCGCGCAGGTTACGGATATTGTTATCCTTGTCGTTGCTGCCGACGACGGCATCATGCCGCAGACCATCGAGGCCATCAACCATGCGAAGGCCGCGAACGTCCCGATCGTCGTGGCGATCAACAAGATCGACCGCGATACCGCCGATCCCGACCGCGTCAAGCAGCAGCTGACCGAGTACGGCCTCGTTTCCGAGGAGTGGGGCGGCGATACGATTTGCGTTCCGGTTTCCGCCAAGAAGCAGATCAATCTGGATCAGCTTTTGGAAATGGTTCTTTTGCAGGCCGACGTTCTCGAACTCAAGGCCAATCCGGACCGTCTTGCCAAGGGCACGATCATCGAGGCCGAGCTCGATAAAGCTCGCGGCCCGGTGGCGACCGTGCTTGTCCAAAACGGCACGCTGCGCAAGGGCGACACCATCGTTGCCGGTACGGCATACGGCCGTGTCCGCGCGATGATGGACGATAAGGGCCGCTCGGTCAACGCCGCAGGCCCGTCTATCCCGGTCGAGGTGCTCGGCTTCAACGAGGTTCCGGCAGCGGGCGACGTGCTGTTTGCCGCCGACGACGACAAGCTGAACCGTCAGGTCGCAGAGGAACGCCGCGACCGCTTGAAGGCCGCGCAGATCAAGCAGCAGCAGAAGGTCTCTCTGGACGACCTGTTCAGCCAGATGGCCGAGGGCGAGCTGAAGAACCTGAACCTCATCATCAAGGGCGATGTGACCGGTTCGGTCGAAGGGGTCAAGCAGGCGCTCGAAAAGCTGTCCAACGACGAAGTCCGCGTGCGCTGCATCCACAGCGGCGTCGGTGCGATCACCGGCAGCGATATCATGTTCGCTTCCGCGTCGAACGCCATCGTCATCGGCTTCAACGTGCGTCCGGACTCCACGGCGCGCGCCGCAGCGGAGAAGGAGCATGTCGATGTGCGCACCTATCGCGTCATCTACAATGCCATCGAGGATGTCGAGAACGCCATGAAGGGCATGTTCAAGCCGGTGTTCCAGGAGGTCGATCTCGGCCGCTGCACCGTGCGCGAAACGTTCCGCATTTCTGGCGTCGGCACGATCGCGGGCGCTTACGTCAACGAGGGCAAGGTCGTTCGCAACGCACAGATTCGTGTCGTTCGTGGCGGCATCGTTCTGCATGACGGCAAGATCGCGTCCCTGAAACGCTTTAAGGACGACGCAAGAGAAGTCCTTGCGGGCTTTGAGTGCGGTATCTCCATCGAGAACTTCAACGATATTCTTGTCGATGACGTGATCGAATGTTACACCATGGAGGAAGTACAGCGGTAAATGGCAAAGATCAGAATGGAACGGCTCGCCGAGGAGTTAAAAAAGACGGTGAGCGCGGTTATCTTCGACATGAAGGATCCGCGCATCCCGACCGTCACTTCCATCACGGCGATGGAGGTCACGCAGGACCTCAAATATGCGAAAGCACACGTATCGGTTTACGGCGAGACGGAGGAGGCGGCCAAGGAGGCCGTCGCCGCGCTGAACCATGCGGCAGGCTTCATTCAGCATGAAGTCGGCAGCCGCATGACGATCCGCCGCGTCCCGCAGATCAAGTTTGTCGGTGACGATTCGATCGCCTACTCCGTGCATATCGCGGAGGTGCTTCGCTCCCTGCATAAGGAAGAACCGAAAGCAGCAGACGACGAGGAGACCGAAGAATGAACCTGTTTGCAGCGAAAGATTTTATCCAATCGCATAACGATTTCTTATTGGCAGCCCATCGCTCACCCGACGGTGATACGTTGGGCTCTTGCCTTGCTTTACGGCTTGCATTGCTGGCACTCGGCAAGACCGTCACGGTCGCGTGCGTCGATCCGGTGCCGCCGTATCTGGCGTTTCTGCCCGGCGCGGATACCGTTACCGCGCACCCGGATCACATTCCGGAGGCCGCCATCTACATTGACTGCGCCGATCACGGCCGGATTGTGGAACTGGAAACCGTGACGGAAGCCGCCCCGTACCGCTTCTGCATCGACCATCATGGCACGAATCCGAAGCGTACCAAGGACGGCGACTGGGTGGAGGAGGTCGGCGCGACAGCCGAAATGATCGAACGGTTGATCGTTGAGCTGCTTGTGCCGCTCACCAAGGATATGGCGACCTGCTTGTTCACCGGCATCGCCACCGACACCGGCAATTTCGCGTATTCCAATACGACGCCGGACACGTTCCGGATCGCTGCCGAGCTTGTTGAAGCTGGGATCGAGCTGCCGGAGCTGAACCGTCGCCTGTTCCGCACGATGCCCGTGCGAAAGGGACGTTTGATCGCGCATACCTTGCAGACGATGGAGCTGTATGAAAACGAATCCGTTGCCGTCGCGTGCGTCACAAAAGCCGACCTCGACCGCTGCGGCGCGGACGAAGCGGATTGTGAAGGCTTGATCGACTATCTGCGCGACCTTGCACCGGTCGAGATCGCGTGTACGCTCCGCGAATCGGCGGACGGGTTCATCCGCGGCAGCCTCCGCGCCAAGCAAGGCGCGGATGTGTCGGTCGTGGCGCAGCAGTTCCGAGGCGGCGGCCATGTCCGTGCGGCGGGCTGCACGTTGGACGGGCCGATGGAAAGCGCCAAGGCGCAGATCGTTCCGGCCTTGATCGAAGCGGTGAAGCAATGGAAGGCATCGTTACCGTCTTAAAACCGCCGGCCATGTCGTCAAGCGACGCCGTAGTGGACGTGCGCAAAATCTATGAAACCAAACGCGTCGGCCATCTTGGGACGCTTGATCCCGAGGCGGCGGGCGCTTTGCCTGTCTGCGTCGGCAGAGCCGTGCGGCTGTTTGATTACCTTGTCGATAAACGCAAGGAATACCTTGCCGAGATCGCGTTCGGCATCGCCACCGACTCACAGGACGCGCAGGGCGAGGTGATCGCCCGCAGCGACGCTATCGTAACGCGGGACATGATCGAAGCCGTGCTTCCGCGCTTTTTGGGTGACGGCGAACAGGTCGCGCCGATGTATTCGGCTTTGAAGTACAACGGCAAAAAGCTCTATGATCTCGCTCGTGCGGGCATCGAGATCCCCGAAAAGCGCCGCGCCGTTACGATTGATACGTTATCGCTCGGCGAGCAGACGGGGGAGAACCGGTTTTTGCTCCGCATCGGCTGCTCGCGCGGGACGTATATCCGCACGCTTTGCGCCGATATCGGCGAGGCCATCGGCGTTCCGGCGCACATGGCGTTTCTGCTCCGCACCGCGTCCGGGGATTTCACGCTCGCTGAAGCCTATACGATTGCCGAGCTGCAAGCGAAAAAGGCTGACGGCACGCTTCTTGAAACGCTGACCTCCTGCGAGGACGCGCTGCGGTTCATGCCCACACTCACGCTCAAAAACGATCGAAAGACCCCGACGCTGAACGGCCTTTCCACGACCGTGCATCATGCTGCGCCGGGACGCGTCCGGCTGTATGCGGACGGCGCATTCCTCGGCATCGGCACGGTGGAGGATGAATTGGTTAAGCTGACCGTGAATCTGTTTGCAGGGGAACGGTAGGAAAATGTTCTGCTTCCATGAGAAAGCGGAATAGATGAACCGAGAAAAAAGAGAGGGAATTTACAATTCGTTTCCCATCTTTTCCTTGACATTTCCCATAATTCCTGTATAATGGAACAAGTGTAAAGGAAAAATACTTTACAGGTGAGGGACGATGGAACGCATTTTTGAACTCGGCAATCTGCTCGACGCTTACGGCGCTTTGCTGACCGAACGGCAGCGCAGCGTAGTCGATCAGTACGCCTGCGAGAATTGTTCTCTCGCGGAGATTGCCGAGCGCGAGGGCGTGACGCGGCAGGCCGTGCGGGATATTCTGTCCCGTGCCGAGAGCGCATTGCACGGGTATGAGTCCGCCCTGCACCTTGTGGAAAAGCAGGCGCAGCAGCGAGCGGTGCTCGCTTCGATGCAGCGTCGGTTCCACGATGTGGAGCTGCCGGTGGCCGATCGGGACGCATTGGACGGTTATATTGACACGCTGAACGAGATTTGGGAGGATTGACATGGCTTTTGAAGGCATTGCGTCGA
>JAFUDD010000048.1 GCA_017459315.1 Clostridia bacterium
CTGATTGAAAGCATTTCCATGCTTGCGACCAACCTTGACGGCTATGTTTCAAGCATTATGCGATGGCTTTCGCAAATCGGCGTTTCTGCGCAGATGCTGGATTTGGAGGACTTCATCAATTCATCCGGCGCGCTCCTAAACCGGTTCAGCACGTTGATCAAAAACAACCTCGGCCAGATCCTGTCCACCTCCGCTACCGCGGGACGCGGCGTCGTGCAGTTTGTGATCGCGTTTTTGCTGTCGATGTATCTGCTTGCGGACAAGCGGCGGCTCAAAGCCGGATCGAAGCGGCTTTTGAATGCGCTGCTGGGCGACAGACGGTTTGCCGGGTTTTCCGATTTTATCAAGCAATGCCATTCCATCCTGAATCGCTATATCGTGTTCAATCTGCTCGACAGTCTGATCATCGGCGTTGCGAACGCGCTGTTTATGACGGTTTGCGGGATGCCGTATGTGGGGCTTGTGTCGTTCGTAGTCGCGGTGGTCAATCTGATCCCGACGTTCGGCCCGATCGTCGGCGCGGTGATCGGCGCATTCGTGCTTGTGCTTGTGAATCCTTGGCAGGCGCTTGCGTTTTTGATCTTCACGCTTGTGCTGCAAACCTGTGACGCATATCTTTTGAAGCCCAGGCTGTTCGGCGACTCGCTCGGCGTATCGGCGGTTTGGATTCTCGCCGGTGTGCTCGTCGGCGGGCGCATCTTTGGCATCGTCGGCATCCTGCTCGCCATCCCCGGCGTGGCGATCCTCGACCTTTTATACCGCGACTATTTTCTGCCTTGGCTTGAAAAGCGGCAGAAGGAAAAAGAAGCGGCAAACGAATAAGACCATACTGCAAAGGCTCCGGGTGCTTCCGGAGCCTATTTTTTCTGATGCCGGGCAGGTGCCGTCAGGTGTTCTTTTTCAGCGCCTCCGTCTTTTCATAGGCGGCGATCACGGCTTCCATAAACGCGGCGCGTACGCAGTTGTTTTCGAGCGCGCGCACACCTTGGATCGTCGTGCCGCCCGGTGAGGTGACCTGATCCTTCAAAACGCCCGGATGCAGCCCCGTTTCGATGGCGAGCTTGCCGGTACCGAGCAGCGTTTGCGCCGCATATCGAAGCGCCTTATCCCGCGGCAAGCCGAGCGCCACCCCGCCGTCCGCCATGCCTTCCATCGCAAGGCACAGAAACGCGGGGCCGCAGCCGGAAACCGCGCTTGCCGCGTCGATCAACCGCTCCGGCAGCTCATCCAACAGGCCCGCCGGCGCCATCAGCGTTTTGAAGTCGGCAAGCTCCGTTTCGGTCGTGCCGCTTGTGCAGATTTGTATCACGCCTGCGCCGACCGCCGAAGCCGTGTTCGGCATGATGCGAATGACGGGGTATTCCCCGCCCGCCAGCGTCTGCAAACGCTCGGTCGTAACGCCGGTGACCATCGAGCAGAGAACGAACCGGTCGGTTCGCTTCGCAAGCACCGGCGCGATGCCGTCCAGCATTTCCTTCAGAAACTACGGCTTGACGCCCAAAAACAGCAGGTCGCAGCGCGCAGCAAGCGCCTCGTTAGTCATAGCAACGCCGCCGAGCCGAGCCGCAAGCGCCTCCGCCTTTTCGATATGACGATTGGCAAAGAGCAGCTTTGCTTCGCTGTTCGCCAAGCTCTTTTTTGCGCAGACTGCAAGCGCGGTACCCATATTGCCGCAGCCGATGAATCCGATGGTGTGATACATGATGATGTCCTCCCCGGAGTGTTAAAAATGCAGATACGCAAGCACCATCGCAAGCAGCAGCGTGCCTTGCGCAAAGGTGTTGCAGCCCTGTTCGATCCAGTTTGCCGTCTTATCCGCGCTGTCCAGCTTTGCCCCGCATACGATCATGCCCGCCATGCCTGCCGCAGCAAGCACAAGGCACACGATGGAGCCGGGACGCAGAACCGCCGCCGTGAACGCGCTTTGGTCGCCGGTCGCATAGGCAATGATCAAACCGAGCAGCACAAGCAGAAAACCGAGCGGCATTCCGATCCGCATCTGAACAAACAGCGGCCAAACATTCCGCTTTTGCGTGACGACGAGCACCTTCCACAGTACCTTGCCCATGCCGGTAAGAAAACACACGATCCCGCCGAGCAGTACCAGCACACTCCCCGTCATGCGATACAGCAGCCACATGGCAAACAGAAACAGCACGACCGGCACCGCATCGAACGCGGCAAGGCCGAGCGTGAAGCTCTTCGGCACAACATCCTTTGTAATTTTCGTTTTTTCCATCCTGCCCTCCGTATGCAAAAAATGTCAGCACACGATCTCGGCCTTGCTGCCGCGTGTGCGCGTTTTGGTGACGACGATCTGCCGGTCGATGCGCTGCTTGAGCTCGCCGACATGCGAGATAATGCCGACAAGCCGATGTCCGTCGGCGAGGCTTTCGAGCGCCGCAATCGCCTGCTGCAGCGAGGCTTCATCGAGCGAGCCGAAGCCCTCGTCTACAAACATCGTATCGAGCCGGATGCCGCCTGCCGACGCCTGAATCTCATCCGAGAGGCCGAGCGCCAAAGAAAGCGACGCCTTAAACGATTCGCCCCCGGACAGCGTTTTCACGCTGCGCTCGCTGCCGTTGTAATGGTCGATCACGTCAAGGTCGAGGCCGCTTTTGCCGCGCAAGTCCCCCGCCCGCTCGCGGCGCTTGAGTTCATACTGCCCGCCGGACATGACGAGCAGACGCGTATTGGCGCGCGTTAGGATCCGGTCGAAGTATGTCGTCTGCACATACGTTTCAAGCATGATCTTTTCCTTGCCGGACAACGTGCCGTTTGCGGTATCGGACAGGGTTTTGAGCCACGTCCACCGTGCGGTGACGCGTCGCAGCTCCTCCGCCGCAGCCGTCATCTGCGACTTGGCCGCGCGATTCGCAGCGAGACGGATCGAAATGGCGCGACTCTCTTCCATAGTGCGCGTCTTTTGTGCCGTTAACTTCGCTTGTCGTTCCCGCTCGGCAGCGGCATCGACCGTGGGACGGTCGGCTAACTGCTTTTCCGCTTCGGCGACGGCGGCGCGGGCTTCGATGCAGGCACGTTCGCATTTTTGATATGCGGCGTCGGCGTTTTTGATTGCCGTCTCCACCGCCGTGCGCTTCTCGGTCAGCTGCTTTATCTCTGCCCGCAGCGCCGCAAGGGACGGGAACGGCAGCTTTTCCTGTAAAGCGGCAAGCCGCGCGGCATCTGCCTGCCCGGCAGAGGTCTGCTTGGCCGTCTCCGTTTCGGCTTCGGCAATCTCCTTTTGCAGCGTCGTCCGGCTCTGCTCGGCTTTCGGGATATCGCGCTCTAACTGTGCCTTGCGGTTCAGCCGTTCCTGCGCTGTCCGCATACCGTTTAGCAGAACAATCTTCTGCTCACGCAAATCCGCAGCGGCCGCGGCAAAGGCGGCGTCGATCCCGTCATACGTTTCCGTTTGCAGCAGTGCGGCGGCGGTGCGCAGAAGTGCGGTTCGCTTTTCATCCGCCATAGCGGCGGCGCTGCTCATTGTTTCGGCGGCGGCATGCAGCGCAGCGTCGGCTTCATCGGCGGCTCGCTTCATGCGGTCGAGCGCGGCTCGATCCGGCGCGGCGATTCCCATTTGAGCAGGGCATGGATGATGCGTCGAGCCGCAAACCGGGCACGGTGTACCCTCGCAGAGATCGCGGGCAAGGATGCCCGCCTGCTCGTCGATGTACCGCAAAAAGGCCAAATCGTACTCTGTTCGGCGTTCCTGCGCCTTACGCCTCGTTTGCTGAAAAGCATCCTTGGCTTGTACCGTCGCGCGCTCTGCTTTGCGGCAGGTCTCGCGGTCGGCTTGGAAATCGTCGAGCGCCTTGGCGCGTTCGGCCAGTCGTTCCTGTTTATGCTGCCATGTTGCGGCTTCGGTCGGCGCATCAGACAGAGTTTGCAACTCGGCTTTGCGTTCCGTCAGCGTCGTTTCGAGCTGATCGAGTTGGTTTTTCCGTGCGGTCAGCTTGGTTTGCAGTTCTCTGATTGTTTCGTGCCGTTTGACAGATGCGTCCTGCAGAACGTCCCGTTCGCGGTAATCCGGCTCAGCGGCGGCAAGCGCGGCGATCCGGTTTGTCAGCGCGTCTGCTTCGGGGCGGCGAGCCTCCGCCATGTCACGCGCCGTCAGCAAAGAAGATAGCTTCGGGGCAAGCTCGTTCACCCTCGTCTGCGCTTCCTCCCTCGACCGCATGGCCCGTGCCTGTGCTTCGGCCTCATGCAGCCGTCCAGCGATTGCCAGCAGCTCCGCGTCGATAGCGGCAAGCGCGTTAGCGTTTTCTCTCTCCCGCCGTTCGTCCCCGGCAAGCAGCTTGTCGAGCAGCGCAAAAACTTCATCCTCCGGCAGACGGCCCGCCTTTGCGTCCTCCGTCATCGGGAAAAGCGGATCGACTTCGTCACAACGCAGGCCGTTCATGGATTGCAGAAAACCCGCACGCAGCTTGTCATATTGCTGCTGGCACGCAAGCGCATCGCGGCGCAGCGTGTCCTGTATGTTCGCAAAGTGCTGGGTTTTGAACAGCTTGCGGAAGATCGCCTTGCGCTCGTCGGTGGAGGACAGCAGCAGCTTCAAAAAGTCGCCCTGCGCGATCATGGCGATCTGTGAGAACTGCGATCGATCCACGCCCAAGATCGTCTCTACCGCACGGTTCACATCCTTCAGCTTGGTCAGCACGCGTCCGTCCGGATAAGTCAGCTCGGCGTTCGGCTTTTCGGTCGTCGTGCCCTCGCCGCGCGCCTTTTGGCGCTCATACTCCGGGTTGCGCCGCACGGTATACCGCTTGCCCGCATAGGCAAAGACAAGCTCCACCTCGGTCGGCGTGGCTGGGTCGGCATACTGCGAGCGCAGCATGACCGGCTCACGCTGCTCGCCGCTCGCTTCGCCGTAGAGCGCAAATGTGATCGCATCAAAGATCGTTGTTTTTCCCGCACCGGTATCGCCGGTAATCAGA
>JAFUDD010000049.1 GCA_017459315.1 Clostridia bacterium
TCCGATCACCCGGTAACGAAGCCGCACATAGGAATCGGAAAGCACGGCGCAGTCGATCAGCTGCAGTACGCCGAGATCACACAGCGTTTCGATCCCGGCACCGTCCACGGCGGTCGGCGTGGCTTTGCCGCCGACAAGCACCGGCGCAACGACAAGATCTACATAGTCGATCAGCTTTTCCTTGAGAAACAACGCGTTGACCGTGCCGCCGGATTGGATCGTCAGCCGCTCGCAGCCGAACCGACGTTTCAGCTCGCAAAGCGCGTCGGACAGCGATAATGTCGGCTGCAAAAGAATGTGTAGATTCGGTTCGTTGACGGAAAAAGCCGGATGATGCGGATCGGTCGTCAAAAGCACAAATTCTTTCGATCTCGCGCAGAACCAGCGCACACCGTGCTCGCTTAAGTGCGTGTTGTCCAAAAGGACAAAGGAGACGGGGGACTGATCCGGCAGAGCCTTTTGGTTCGCGCCGAGCTTGGCCTGTACGCGCCCTGTGTTGAACGACCAAAGATCGGTCGTCTGCTCGATCTCGTAATACTGATGCAGCCCCTCCGAAACGCCCGGAACGTTTTTCAGATCGGCGTCAAAATCGAACGTATCCCCTTCGCCGGTGCTGATCTTGCCGTCTGCCGAAATAAGCAGAAACAGCGTTGTCACGGGACGCTGCTTAGCCGTCATACCGTGCCTCCTTGCCGTCGGAGAGGAGGCGGTCGGCTTGCTCCGGCTCTAACTTTTCTACTGTTCGCAGCTTTCGCGTGATCGCACGGGAGCGTGCGCCGATCAGATTGTCCAAATCGGCATTGACCTGCTGCAGCCGCTGCTGCGATTTTTCCAGAATATCGCCGAATTTTTCAAACTCCGTCTTGACAGCGCCGAGCACCTGCCAAACCTCGCTGCTGCGCTTTTGGATCGCAAGCGTCCGGAAGCCCATTTGCAGACTGTTCAGGAGCGCCGCCATCGTAGACGGTCCCGCCAAGTTGACATGATACTGCTTTTGCAGCTCCTCGACCATGCCGCGGTTCACGGCCTCGGCATACAGACCTTCAAACGGTAAAAACAGGATCGCAAAATCCGTCGTGTGCGGCGGATCGATGTACTTTGTGCGGATATCGCGAGCTTAGATTTTCAGCCGCGCGATCAAGGCGGCGGCAGCAGCGCCCACCGCGTCCGCCGAACCGCTATCGTAGGCGTCCGTCAGCTGCGCATACGTTTCGCCGGGAAACTTTGCGTCGATCGGCAGCCATACGGCGCTTTCGCCTTCGCCGGGCATTTTGATCGCGTATTCGACCACATCGCGGGAACCCTCCTTGGTCGCCACGTTCACCGCATACTGTTCCGGCGTAAGGATTTCATGCAGGATCGCGCCGAGCTGCACCTCGCCCAAGATGCCGCGCGTTTTTACGTTGGACAGCACCTTCTTGAGATCGGTCACGCCTGCTGCGACGGATTGCATTTCGCCGAGTCCCTTATAGACCTGTTCAAGCTGCGTACTCACGAGCCGGAACGATTCGCCGATCCGCGTTTCAAGCGTCTTTTGCAGCTTTTCATCAACGATCTTCTGCATCTCGGCAAGCCGTTCGCTGTTCTCCTGCTGCATGCCCAAAAGCCGACGTTCCATCGTTTGGCGGATCTGCTCCATTTGCTGTTCGTTGGCCTGCGCAAAGTTTGAAAGCCGCTGTTCCATGGTCTGCGCCGAATGCTGCTGTCCTTCGGCAACGGTGCGGTTCATCGTCTGCACCGTGTTGGAAAGCGAAGCAAGCCGCGCCTCCGTAGCGCGCTCAAACGAAGAAAACCGCTGCTCCTGGAGCATGCTTGCGTCATGCTGATTATCGGTTAAGGAATCGGCAAGGTGCCTCAGATCACGATGCAGTCCGCGCTCCATATCCGAAAGCCCCTTGGGACGGCGCGGCACGCAAAGCAATACGATGACCGCTGTAAGCGCCAATAGGTTAATGATTCCCAAAATGAGCAGGATCCAGTTCCAATCCATTTCAAATCCCTCCGTGCAGCACAAACCCCACGGTCAGCGCGGTCTGCGCCAAGATGTAAGTCGCCATAACAAA
>JAFUDD010000050.1 GCA_017459315.1 Clostridia bacterium
ATGCCCGCGCCTGCGCCGACGTCGGGCAGCGAGCCAGCCCCGGATGCGCTGCCGGAGGCGCTGACGCCGCCCGTAACGGTCGCCTTGATGCTGCCCGATACGCGAATGGTCTTGATCGCCTCGGACGCATCCCGAAGATGCGCGGACATGGTCTGAAGATGGTCGATCACCGTTTCGGTTCCTTCGCCGCAGTCGGATAAAGAGAGGTCGATTCGCTCGTTCAGTTCGTCGCACAGCGTTTCGAGCTTCGACAGCGTATCGGAATCGGGAACGAGCCGGACATGCGGTTCCGCCTGTCCGACGACGCCGCCGACGTCCTTTCTGCCATAGACCGCGGCTTCATTGGCGCAATCGGTGATCCATCCGGCGCTGCGCCCCGCGATCCCGCCGACATTGTAGCCGACGTGCGGATAACCGACCTCCGCGCAGTTCGTGGAATTGCGGATTGTGCCTTCGGAATAGCCTGCGATCCCGCCCGTATCGGAGGCGAGGAACGTGCTTTCCCGATCGAGCAGAAACGAAAGATCGAACGAAAAGCTGTTGATAAGCTCCATGATCGACAGATCGGCGTCCCGATATTCGGTATTGACATACATACGGTTGCGGCAGGTGCCGATCTCTCCGTAATGGACGCCCGCAATGCCGCCCGCCTGGTTTTCGCCGTACAGCACGCCGGTTGTGACGCAATTCAGAATTTTGCCGCTTTCGGTATTGATTCCCGCAATGCCGCCGACGGCGGTGTTGGCGCGAATACTGCCGAAAAACGTACAGTTTTCGATCGTTCCGGCGTTGACGCCTGCGACGCCGCCGATCTCATAACCGCTCGTTTCGGCGTCGAGCACGGCGCGAATATGCAGATTTTCGACGGAAGCGGTCTCCTGCAAAACACGGAAAAAGCCGATCGGCGATTCGTCGCCGCTCCAAGTCCAATCGGAAACGATATGCCCGTTACCGAGGAACGTACCGCCGAAGGACGGAATGCCGCAAAAGTCGAGCCCCTCCAACGAAAGATCGGCTTCCAGCGAAACGGTCTTGCCCTGCGACCAAGTGTTCAGCGTGCAGCTTTGGGCAAAGGTCAGCAGCTCGTCCGTCGTACGTATCGTGACAACAGCGTCCCGCTCGGCAGCGGCGGGCATTGCGCAAAGCAGCAGCGCCGCCGCAAGGGCGCAGCAAAGGAATCGGTTATGCTTCATGTCTGTTTTCCTCCTGTTCTTCGGATGCCGACGCATTCGCGCCGGACAGCACCGTTAAATCCGTATCGCCGTAGATTGCGCCGCGGAAGAAGCCGTTGACGGTGCCGTGTACCTCGCCGCGCACCTTGCCGTCGATAAAGACGCGTCCGCTGCCGGCGGTATGCTGCGTCAGCGTATTCGGCACGGAGAACGAGGTCTTGTCGATGATTCCGCCGCCGAGCAGCAGAATCTGCGGCAGGACGAACATGACGAGCAGCACCGAAACCGTCGTGCCGCGCGCAAGACTTTGCCCGATCCCCGAGATGATCGCGTCGGAGGTCATGTAGCCGACTAAAATCCCGGACAGAATCATGATCGTACCGGAGGTGATGATCGTCGGAAACGCGAAATTCATGGTTTCGATGATCGCGTCGCGGTGGGACATTTTATACTTGATCTCCTGATAGCGGCTCGCAATCACGATCGCGTAGTCGATGTTCGAGCCCATCTGCAGGGAGCTGATAATCAGATAGGTCATAAAGAATACAACGTCGTTTTTCAGCGCGGGGATCGAGAAATTGATCCAGATCGCGCCTTGAATGACGAGAATCAGAAGCAGCGGCATTACCGCGGACTGGAATGTGAACAGCAGCACGCCGAGCACGATCAGAATGGAAAGCACGCCGACGACCGTATTGTCCCGCGCAAACGATTTTTTGAAATCGTAGCCGTTGGTGGAGTTGCCCGCCATATACACGGACGCGTCGGGATAATACTTTTCGGCGATCTGTTCGATCACGTCGAGGAAATCGAACGTTTCGTCCGCGCTGACCGGCAAATCGAGATCGAGCAGCATCCGACTGTATTGCTCGCCCTGCAGCTGCCGCTTGGCGATCAGCATCTGCACCTGCGCATCCTGCAGCCGCGCCGTCGTGTCCGTGTCGAGGGAGACGACCCCCGCGTCCAGCTCGTCGCAGACGAACAGAAACATATCGATCAACGGCACGCGGTACGAAGCGATCTGTCCGGCGAGCCGTCCGTATTCCTCATGCTCGGCGGCATACGCGGCGTAAACGAGCTGCGCCGTTTCGTAATCGAGATCGGCAAGCTCCGCAAACTCCCGCGGGGACAGCGCGTCGGCAAGCATATAGCCGTCCATCGCTTCGATGTTCGCAAGCCCCATCGCGCTTTCGATCTCGGGATATGCTTCCAGTTCCGCAAGCAGCGCCGCCTCGGTCTTGTAATCGCCGCTCGGGACGATCAGCGCAAGATTGTTCTGCGTATCAAACGTTTCTTCGATCAGCTTCTGCGCATACTTGGTTTCGTTCAGCCGTACCGTCGGCAGCGTACTGTACCCGTAGGCGTAGGGCAGCTTGGACGAAATGAGATACGCCGCGGCGACGAGCAGCACGAACACGATCGGGATCACATGACGCGTCGCATAGGCGAACCTGCCGACAAACGGAATCTTCGGAACGAGATCACGATGCACGGTCTTGTCGATCACATTGCCGAACAGAACGAGCAGCCCGGGCATGACCGTAAACACCGTCAGGATCGCAAACAGAATCGCCTTGATGAGACAGCGTCCCATATCCGCGCCGATGCGGAAATTCATAAAGATCAGCGCGACCAAGCCGCCGATCGTGGTCAGCGAGCTTGCAAAGATTTCCGGGATTGCTTTGGACAGCGCGGCAATCGCCGCCTCGCGGATCGGGAGAAGCTGATGCTCCTCCTTGAAATGGTTGCAGAGGATGATCGCGTAGTCGAGCGACAGCGCGAGCTGCAATATGCTTGTGACCGAGTTGGCGATAAACGAGATGCGTCCGAAAAGGAAGTTTGTGCCGAGGTTCAGCACCATGGCGATCACAAAGGTCATGACAAGCACCGGCACTTCGCCGAACGTGCGCGAGGTAAACAGCAGCACGCTGACGACGATGATCGCCACAAAGACCATAATGATGCGGATCTAGTGATCGAGCGATTCCCGCTGCGCGTCGCCGACCTCGGTGGAAACGAACAGATCGTACCCCGCAAGCGCTTCCTTGACCCGCGCCAATGCGTCCTCACAGGCGGGATCGTCCTCATCGTAAGCAAACGTGATCGAAAAGAGCGCCGAAGCGTCGTTGTAATGCTCCGCCGTATGGTCGAACGAAACGCTCTGTACGCCCTTGACGTCCTTCAACTGTTCGGCAAGCGCATCCGCGTCGGCATAGGTGATGTTTGCTACCATGCAGCTTGCCGTTCCGTAGGTGATGAATTCGTCCTCCATCACGTTCAGCGCTTGCTTCGTTTTGGAATCCTCGGGA
>JAFUDD010000051.1 GCA_017459315.1 Clostridia bacterium
GGTGTCGCAGAAGTCGTAGGCATACTTGCCGCGCGTGAGGCTCGGGCAGGACGCCGGCTCGACCGCGATGATGCGGTAGTCCTTTTCGCCGCGCAGCTTTTCGCCCATGAACGGCGCGATCAAGCCGCCGAGGTTCGAGCCGCCGCCCGCGCAGCCGATGATAATGTCCGGCACGATGCCGTACTTGTCAAGCGCGGCCTTGGTTTCCAGTCCGATCACGCTCTGGTGCAGCAGCACCTGGTTCAGCACCGAGCCGAGCACATAGCGGTAGCCCTCATGCGAAACCGCGTCCTCAACGGCCTCGCTGATCGCGCAGCCCAAAGAGCCGGTCGTGCCGGGAAACTCGGCAAGGATTTTGCGCCCGACCGCGGTGGTGTCCGACGGGGACGGCGTGACTTTGGCGCCATAGGTACGCATGACCTCTCTGCGGAACGGCTTTTGTTCATAGGAGACCTTGACCATGTAGACCCTGCAGTCGAGCCCGAAGTACGCGCAAGCCATCGACAGCGCCGTGCCCCATTGCCCTGCGCCGGTCTCGGTCGTCACGCCCTTCAATCCCTGCTGCTTTGCGTAATACGCCTGCGCAATGGCGGAATTCAGCTTGTGGCTGCCGCTTGTGTTGTTGCCCTCGAACTTATAATAGATGTGCGCGGGCGTGCCGAGCTTTTCCTCCAGGCAGTAGGCGCGCACCAGGGGCGAGGGCCGGTACATCCGGTAGAACGAACGGATCTCCTCCGGGATCGGGAGGAAGCGGTCGTCGTTATTCAGCTCCTGCGCCACAAGCTCGCGGCAGAACACGCCCGAAAGCTCCTCGGCGGTCATCGGCTTGCCGGTGCCGGGGTTCAAAAGCGGCGCGGGCTTTGTTTTCATGTCCGCGCGGACATTGTACCAGGCGGAGGGCATTTCGGCTTCGGTCAGATAAATTTTATACGGAATCGGTTCCATGATGATGTTTCCTTTCTGTTTGCAATGGCGGATAGGGGATCGGTGTGACAAGGTGTTTTCTCTCCGTTCACCATCGTCTTGACTTTCGGATCATGTGTGTTCCTCCTTGGGGCTGTTCTTCGTTGGCTGCTCGAAAGGGCAATATCGCTGTTTTCCTTTGGAAAACAAAACGATCCCGTCCCATTGCCGGGACAGGATCGAAAATTCCTGCGGTGCCACCCTGCTTGGCGCGGTTGCGCCCACTTTTGTGTATGCTGTCACATACCGGCGTTTGTTGACGGAGCGCCGCTCCGGCTTCCATACTCCGCCTGCGCGTTTCCGGTCGCCCTCCGAAGGCCATTCCGTTCGGCCGCTTTTCGCCGCGATCCCACCGCCCGCAGCTCTCTTTGCAAAAGCCCCTCCGACGTACTTACCCTTCATCCTCGGTTTATGCAAGCATAGCACACGAACCGTGCATTGTCAAGCGTTTTGTATATGATATGGGATTTTTCAGCAAAAATACCCCTGCTCCAGCCACGCCTTTGCCTGCCGCAAAACCGGCAGCTCGCGGCGGGCGAGCAGACGCCCCAAGGGGGAATCGGTGCATTTTTCGTATTCCGCAACGGCCTCGTCGTAGGACAGGGCGAGTGTGGAAAGGTGAAAGCTCTCGATCTCGTCGCGCGTCATGTGCGTTTGGCCGAACGATCGGACGCGGCACAGGTAATAGCGGTTTCGGTTTTGCCGATGCAGCAGGTTATAGGCGTCGCGCACGGTGCCGAGACAGCATAGAATTTCCGCATCCGCGCCGAGCTCCTCCCCGAGCTCGCGCAGGATCGCGGCCTCGTCAGTCTCGCCCGGCTCCACGCCGCCGCCGGAGGTTTCGATCAGCGTCGCCTTGCCGAACTCGTCGTTGCGGTGCACGCGGACAAAATAGAACATGCCGCTGCCGTCGGTCACGATGGCGCGGACGATGGCGCGCTCATGGTCGAAATACGTATACGGCCATTCCGTGTCGTTCAGCCGGATATCCAGCTCCGGCAGCGCATGCTTTTCGGTTTCCATAGCGATTTCCTCCGTCGCTGTGCGGCGTCAGGCAAAATAGCCTTCATCCTGCAGCATTTGCAAGACGTGCGCTTCGCGCCACGGCATCCCCCAGCCGAGTCCCTTTGCGTCGGCGGCAAGGTTGGCGTCGATCACGGCCTTCGGATCGGCCCATTCGAGCGTGAAGCCCTCCTCAATCTCATAAGCGTCCCGGTCGGTCGGAACCGGATCGGGCAGCACGTCGCACAGGTAATAGTAATTCATCTGCTCGAAGATATGCCCGCCGTCCTTCGACAGCCGGATGCGCGGCACCATGCCGTAAGGCTTTGCGGTTTCGGGCCGCACGACAAGCCCGGCCTCCTCGCGCGTTTCGCGGCAGAGCGTTTCAAGCTGCGTTTCGCCCGCGTCGATGCCGCCGCCGGGGAACTTATAGTAGCCGTACCGCGTGACGTGCTCCATGGCGACCTTACCGCCGCGCCGGATGATCGCCCGCACGGAGGGCCGCACAAACCGCGGCAGCGCGGGGTCGTAGTCGCGCCTATCCATCGAAAAAAGCTCACGCATATTACCCCTCCATAAACAGCGCGCGGATCGCCGCCGAGATGTCCTCGACGCGCACAAGCTGTACGCCGCTGTCGCTTGCCTTGGCGCGGGCGGGCACTAAAATTTTCGTATAGCCGAGCCGCGCGGCCTCGCGGATACGCGTATCGAGCTGTGCGACCGGGCGAATTTCGCCGGTCAGACCGACCTCGCCGAGCAAAACCGTATGCTCGGGCAGCGGCTTATCGAGCACCGCCGAGGCAAGGCACATGGCGGTCGCCAGATCCGCGCCGCGGTCGAGCACGCGCAAGGAGCCGGCGATATCGCAATACACGTCCTTATCGGACAGGCGCAGCCGCGCCTTGCGTTCCAAGACCGCGAGCAGCATGTTCAGACGGTTGTTGTCAAGCCCGATGGCCGTGCGGCGCGGGCTGCCGAACGCGTTTGGGGCGAGCAAGGACTGTACCTCGCAGAGCAGCGGGCGGGAGCCCTCGAGCACGCAGGTGATCGCGCAGCCGATGCTGTTTTTGCCGGACACAAACAGCGCGCTCGGGTCCTCGACCTCGCGCATGCCGGTGTCGCTCATTTCAAATACGCCGAGCTCGTTGGTCGAGCCGAAGCGGTTTTTGACCGCGCGCAGCAGCCGCAGCCCTTCATGCCGCTCGCCCTCGAAGTACAGCACGGTATCGACGATGTGCTCTAAAACGCGCGGGCCTGCGATGGCGCCGTCCTTGGTGACGTGGCCGACGATCAGCACCGCGGTGCCGGTCTCCTTGGCGTAGCGCGTTAAGACGGCGGTCACGGCGCGGATCTGGCTGACGCTGCCCGCGGCGCTTTCGGCGGTTTCGGACTGCATCGTTTGCACGGAGTCCACGATCAGCACGGCGGCCTTGGACGCCTTGGCCTCCTCAATGGCGTTTTCGACGCTCGTTTCACAGTAGAGCAGCGGGTTGTTTTTCACGCCGAGCCGGTCGGCGCGCAGACGGATCTGCGAGCGGCTTTCCTCGCCGGAGACATACAGCACCGTGCGCGTTTCGGACAGCGTATCGGCGACCTGCAGCAGCAGCGTCGATTTGCCGATGCCGGGATCGCCGCCGAGCAGCACCACCATGCCGTCCACCAGCCCGCCGCCGAGCACGCGGTCGAGCTCCCCGATGCCGGTGGAGCTGCGCTTTTGCGCATCGACGAGCACCGATTGCAGCGGCACGGCCTTGGCGCTCGCCGTGCGCGTCGAACGCTTCGGACTGACGCGCTCCTCCTCGACAAGCGTGTTCCAGCTGCCGCATTGCGGGCATTTGCCCATCCAGCGCGGCGTCTCATAGCCGCACTCGCCGCAGACAAAGATCGTTTTTTCTTTCATGTGCATTTACCCTCGGGGATTGCTGTTGTTCCTTTTTCTTCTCGCGGTGAAGAAAAAGGAACCGAAAAAGAAGCCGAAGAAAGGCTTGGTCGGAATATCGCTGAACAGAAAAATCCTTGCCTTCTTTTCTTCCTCATGGAAGAAAAGAAGTACATCGGAATCCTGCTTCCAACACACTATTCAATCACCATCAGCTCCGTGATGTCCTTGTCGCGCCATGTCACGTCCATCCAGAGCACATACTTTTCGCCCGCCGTGAGCAGCATCGCCTGTTCGTCGCTGCGTGTCGTGCAGAACGTCGTGCCGTCCGCCGGGAAATAGACATAGTTTTTATCGTAGCGGTTGTAGGCGATGAACGTGTCGCCGAGCGCGAACGTGTGCACGCCCGCTGCGACGGTCGTCACACTGCCGTCGTCGTTCACAAGCAGCAGATCCGCGTCCTCGCCGTGGTTCGCGGAAAGGTACGCAAGGAATTTGCCGTTGTACTTCGGATCGTGCACGAACGTTCCGGTTTCGATGACGCGCCGGTCATCGGTCGAAAGCGTCCACGCGGTCAGGCGTCCGGCGCTGTCCACATAGTAGATCGTGTCGTCATAGCCGCACGGCGTGGAGAGCGCATATTCGCTGTCGTCGAAGATTTCGAGCGTGACCGATTCGAGCGTGATGAGATCGCAGGCAAACAGCTTGTCGCGGCTTTGGCCGGTGCGCTCGATCCAGACGACCGTGCTGCCGATCAGCTGTGGCTTGGGCATCCCGGTGTGCACGGTTTTGACGGTCTTGGCCTGACTTGTCACGCGGTCATACGCAACGATGCGCCCGCCGCCGGCGGCGGTGGCGTCGAGATAGACGATCCAGCGCGCGTTCAGCTGCGGAAAACGGATGCTCTTGTACTGCACGGGGAGCGCCAGGAACGAATGTGTGTCGGTCGCCGGGTCATAGGTGCAGAGCCGCGTGAAGGCCGCCATGCCGTCCGGCGTGTAGTTGCCCGCTGCAAAGACGATCTTGCCGTCGTATACGATGGGATCGGTGACGTACTGGAACTCCGGTACGACGATCTCCTTCTGCATCGAGGTGAGATCGGCGGTGTACAGAGCATGATCCTTGGCGGGGTCGGGCGTCGGGGAAGGGGAAGGGGTCGGGATCGGGGTCGCGCCGATGGGCGTCGGCGTCGCAAACGGCGAAATGCCCTGCGCGAGGTTGCACGAAAGCGGGTATACGAAACGGTACAAAAACCAGACCGTGCCGCCGAGGATGGCAAGCCCGATCAGGATTTGAAAATATGGCGCGATGCGCAGACGGTTGAACCGCCCTTTGCCGCCGGTGGAACGATAGCGCCGTTCATGCTTCATGGCCTATATTGTAAAGCATTTTGCGGCGCGGGTCAAGCCGGGAGGGGCTAAAACAGCGTCATGTCCTTGGTGCGTACCTTGATCACAAGATCAAACCCGTCCGGCTTGCGCTGCTCCTCCATCGAGGTCTGCATGCCGCTTTCTCCGAGCCGGTCGAGGCACGTCTTGACCGC
Source organism: Clostridia bacterium (assembly GCA_017459315.1). Next base: position 5,388 of record JAFUDD010000051.1, read on the forward strand.
GTTCAAAAACAGGCGGCAGTCCGCGGGCAGGCGCACGACGCGCACGGGGACGCGGCCTTGCTTTTCCTTGATCTGCCGGATCAGCGCCTCGGTCTGCTTCACGTTGAGGTCGCGGCGCACAATGGCGTCCAGCGCCTTCCATTGGCTTTCCTCGTCGGTCAGCTGCAAAAGCGCCCGCGCATGGCGCTCCGAAAGGTTCGCGTCCCGGATGCGGCTTCGCATGGCTTTCGGGAGGCGCAGCAGACGCAGCTTGTTCGATAAAAACGACTGGCTCTTGCCGAGCCGCACGGCCAGCTGCTCCTGCGATACATCGTAGGTATGCAAAAGGTTATGATAGCTTTCGGCTTCGTCGAGGTAGTGCAGATCCTTTCGCTGAATGTTTTCGACCAGCGCCATGTACGCGCTGCGCTCCTCGTTCGAATCCGTAACGATGCACGGCACCTCGCGCATGCCCAGCGCCTTGCACGCCCGAAGCCGCCGTTCGCCGGAGATCAGCTCATACGCGTCGCCCTGCCGCCGCACGGTCAGCGGCTGGATCACGCCCACCTGCGCAATGCTGACCATCAGCTCCGATAACGCCGCCTTGTCAAATTCCCGGCGCGGCTGCGCGGGATTCGGCAGGATCGACTCCGTCGGAAGCAGCACCAGCCGACGGTCCGGATCCCGCTTGGGCGGCGGCTGCAAAAGCCCCTGCTGAAACGAATAGAGCAACTCGATCACTTCCTTTTTTCGGACGGTATGGCTCCATTGTGCCACGAAAAGCCTGTCGATAAAAAGAGGCGTGACAAAGCTCGAACGGAATAGACAAAACTTCCGTATTCCCGGCAAAGACAAGCGATTTTCTTGGGGTTAAACAACTCTTACAGTTTGTGAACTTTCGCGCATTTTCTTGCAAATGCGCTTTGTTGTGCTATAATTTATACGAACAGAAAGCGCATAAAATACAGCTTTCCATATACTATTTTCATAGGAGGAACTACTATGGCTTACAAAATTTCCGATGAATGCATCCAGTGCGGCGCGTGCGCGGCAGAGTGCCCCGTTGAAGCGATCTCCGAGGGCGAGGACAAGTACGTGATCGATCCCGATACCTGCATCGAGTGCGGCAACTGCGCAGAGGTTTGCCCCGTCGGCGCACCGGCTCAGGAATAATCACTCCATAGACAAGCAGGGAAGCGAGCATAAAAGCCCGCTTCCTTTTCGTTTATTCCGTTTGCAGTCCCTTTGTCGCGGGACCATCCAGCAGCGTGCCGTCCTTGTCAAACCGTGAGCCGTGGCACGAACACTCCCACGCCTGCTCCGCTTCGGTATAGTGCAGCGCGCAGCCGAGATGCGGACAGCGCGGAGCGGTCGGCGTCAAAAGTCCCTTGACCGACTCGAAGCCGTTGACGACAAGGCGCGGTTTTAAGAAGCACCGCGCAGGATCGAAGATATCCACCCAGTCCGGCAGACGTTCTCCGGTCAGAGCGTCCGCGAGCAGCCTTGCCGCGACCATCGCGCCGGTCATGCCCCATTTGTTGAAGCCCGCCGCGACGAACAGGCCGTCCGTTCCCGGCGCATAGCGGCCGATATAGGGAATGCCGTCGAGGCTCATGCAGTCCTCAGCCGCCCATGCAAAGCGTTCGACGGCCTCCGGGTACGCGGAAAAGTACACATCCCGCGCGGCTTCCCACCGCACGCCCGGCTTGCCGGGACGCTGCGCCCCGCCGACGAGCAGCAGATACTTGCCCGCGTCGCACAGCGAAAGCCCGTCCGGGTTCGCGTCGCGGTACATGCCGCCTACCGGGTCTGCGCCCTCCAGCGCGATGCTGTACGACCGGCTTTGATACAGCTTCATCCAGTACAGACCGTGCTTGTTGAGGATCGGAAAGCGCGTGGCGACCACGATGCGCCGCGCCTTGATCCGTCCGCTGTCCGTGATGGCCGCAAGACCGTCGAGCGCGCGTACGGGCGTCTGCTCCCGGATCGCCAGATCTTTGGCGATCGCGGCCAAAAAGCGCAGCGGATGAAAATGTGCCTGTCCGCCGATTTTCACCGCGCCGACCGTGTCGAACGGCAGGGACGGCGTTTCCGTCCATGCCGCGTCCGCGCCGAGCAGCCGCAGCGCATTCAGCTCGTTCGTCAGCACCGTTTCGTCATCACGCGAATATAAAAAGCTGTCCTGCTCCGTCCAGTCGCAGTCGATGCTTTGGCGCAGCGCCGCATAGCGGCGCAGCGCGTCCTCGTTCGCGGCGAGGTACTTTTCCGCGACCTCCAAGCCCTCCTTCAGCAGCTTTTGATAGCACGCGCCGTGCTGTACCGTGAGCTTCGCGGTCGTGCCGCCCGTGGTGCCGCCGCCGATCCGCCCGCGCTCGACAAGCAGATACTTTTCGCCGCGGCGCTGCAATTCATGCGCAAGCAGAACGCCCGTTATCCCGCCGCCGATGATCAGCGTGTCGGTTTTTGCGTCGCCCTTTACGGGCGCAAACGACGGCATTTCGGCCGTAGCTTCCCATACTGATGCCATAGTCTTCTCCCAATGCTTTTTGGGTAGGATATGCAGAATACGAAAAGCTATGCAGGCTGTTGACAAGGACAGCTTTCGCTTTTGAGAGAAAGCAACGCCTAACAGGATCGGGCGCAACGCCGATCCCGGCGATCAAAAGGCGAACGTGGCGGCAGAAGGCCGGGGCGTTTTTCCTGTATTCTCCTTATTCCAATGGATCAAAAGGCGGGAACCTTGATAACGATTTTCTTGACCGGCATCGGTTTTCCGGCGGCGCAGCGCGGCTTATGCGCATCCTCCGGCGCAAGGATCACCCAATCGCCTGCACACAGCAATACACGGCCGGAAAGCGCCGGCTCTTCATAAAACGTAATATCATTTTTCGCATCATAGGGGGTTTTTACCGACAGTCCCTGCCGCGTGCAGACGCCGATATACTCCGTCCCTTCGACAAGATACTGTACGTCAAAGAAGCGTTCGTGCGTCTCAAAA
>JAFUDD010000052.1 GCA_017459315.1 Clostridia bacterium
GAGCGCATTTCGCGGGAAAACCTGCGCCTCGAACGGTTCGAGCTCCCGCGTGAGGAAGCGGTCAAGTTCATGGAGGAGAAGGGCGAGCCGTATAAGGTCGAGCTGATCAACGATCTGCCGGAGGGTGAGCCGATCAGCTTCTATCGGCAGGGCGAGTTCGTCGATCTCTGCGCCGGCACGCACGTTTCCACGACCGCGCGCATCAAGAATATCAAGCTGCTGTCCGTTGCGGGCGCGTATTGGCGCGGCTCCGAAAAGAACAAGATGCTGCAGCGCATCTACGGCACCGCGTTCGAAAAGAAAGAGGATCTGCAGGCGTACTTAACCAAGCTGGAGGAAGCCAAAAAGCGCGACCACCGCAAGCTCGGCAAGGAGCTGCATCTGTTCATGACCGATGAACTCGTCGGCAAGGGTATGCCGATGTTCCTGCCCAAAGGCTACACGTTGTGGCGCATCCTCGAAAACTATATCCGCGATAAGGAAATCAAATCCGGCTATCAGCATGTTCTGACGCCGTGCATCGGCACCGTCGATCTCTATAAGATCTCCGGCCATTGGGACCATTATCAGCAGAACATGTTCCCGGCCATGAATGTTGAGGACGAGACCTATGTGCTGCTCCCGATGAACTGCCCGAACCACATGCGCATCTACGCGAACTCCCCGCACTCTTACCGCAACCTGCCGGTTCGCATCGGTGAGATCGCGCACGATTTCCGCTATGAAGCGTCCGGCACGCTGAAGGGCATCGAGCGCGGACGGCATTTCTGCCAGAACGACGCGCACCTGTTCGTCACGCCGGAGCAGATCAAGGACGAATTTGCCAAGGTCGTCGATCTGATCTTCACAACCTATAAGGATTTCGGCATCACCGATTACCGCTGCGTCCTGTCCCTGCGCGACCCCGCGGATAAGGTCAAGTACCACGACGACGACGAGATGTGGAACACCGCAGAGAACGCCCTGCGCGAGGTGCTGAACGAGATCGGTCTCGAGTACACCGAGGAGATCGGCGAAGCCGCGTTCTACGGCCCAAAGCTCGACGTCAACGTCACGCCTGCCGTCGGTGCGGAATACACGCTGTCCACCTGCCAGCTCGACTTCTGTCTGCCCGCCCGGTTCAACCTGACCTACATCGACAAGGACGGCAAGGAGCGCACGCCGGTCGTGCTGCACCGCGCGATCCTCGGCTCGCTCGACCGCTTCATGGCGTATCTGATCGAGGAAACGATGGGCGCGTTCCCGACTTGGCTTGCCCCGGAGCAGGTTCGCATCCTTCCGATCACCGACCGTACCGTGGATTATTCCAACGAGCTGGCGGCAAAGCTGGACGAATACGGCCTCCGCGTCGAGGTGGACGCACGCAACGAAAAGATCGGCTTCAAGATCCGCGAAGCACAGATGCAGAAGATCCCGTACATGCTTGTCATCGGCGACAAGGAAGCCGAGGAAGGCACCGTCGCGGTTCGCTCCCGCAAGGAGGGCGATCTCGGCGCCATGGCGATCGACGCGTTCATTGCCAAGATCACCGAGGAAGTCCGCACCAAGAGCAAATAAGACCATATCGCTATCTATGGATCGCTCCGCTTTGGGGCGATCCTTTGTCATGCGCGGAAGAATAACCTTGACGATAGCCCACAAATGGCGTAAAATAAACAACATGGAAACCTATACGCACACCGAATCCAAACCCGCATACGGATGGCTCGCTCTGGCGGCGCTTGCAACGGCGCTGCTGATGGCGGTCGCCTTTTTGACGGTGCCCGTCATGGATATGGGGGAGGAAGCCTACGCTGCGGCAACGGCCGTTGCCATGACGTATAACCTGCGTCTGCTGCTGATCGTGCCGCTGCTGTGCGTTGCACCCGCGCTGTGGGCGAGATGCGCGTTCCGTGTGCATCCATGGACGCTCGGTGTGCTGACGGTGCTGGCGTATGTCGTTGCTTTCGGCATGACAAGGGACGCGCTGTCTGCGCTGTCCGGGACGCTGCTGATCGCTCCCGCCGGGATTCTGCTCTATGTCATGCAGAGGCGGAAAATGAGCAATTTTGCTACGGTGTTCTATACGTCGATCATCCTGCTCGGCGGGCTGTTCCTTTGGATCGGGCTGAAGCCGCGCATCACCAACGGCGACGCATTCTATCCGCTGCGGCAGTATGCAGAGGCCGTAACCGTTACGACGAACGAGCTGATCAGTATGCTCGGCCTTACGGAGGAGCAGATCGCCAACAGCGATTTTGCCCGCATCAAGGATATGCTGACGGACTTAAGGCTGTATCCGGAATCCTACATGATCGAGCTGCTGTATTATCCTGCGGCGCTCGCGGCCTTGGCAAGCGGGCTTTTATCGCACCTGTTCAACAAGCGAAAGACGGTGGATCTAACGCCGCTGCCGCCGTTTGCCGAATGGAAGGTGGAGGCGCCGTATTTCTACGGCACGCTGGCGCTGTCGGTTGTTTCGTATGTGCTTGCCTTGTCGGGCGTCAGCTACGGCAACGGCTTGCTCAGCATCGCTTATGCCCTGTGGATCCTGCCGATGAGCCTCGCCGGGCTGTGCGCCGTAAAGCGGATGACGACCGGGAGACCGTGGCTGTTCGCTGTTGCCTGCGTTTTTACCGGCATGTTCTTTTCGATGGCGGGTATGCTGCTCGCCACGGTCGGCACACTCAGCTTTATGCATGAGCAAATGCGAAAGCGGATGGAGGAGCGGAAGAAATGAAACAGTATCAAGGGTATCTGATCTTTCTCGGCGTATTCTTGGCACTTGCGGCGGCGGTGTTTGTGCCGTTTCACCAATACTGGTATGCGCTCGGCGTGCTGCTCGGCGGCATGGTGCTGTTTGCGGTAACGCTGATCTGGCTTTCGATGATCTCGCAGAAGCAGCAGGAGCGGATGGATCGCGTATTCCGCGAGAACGATTCCGCCGTGGCGCTGCTTGTCAACGAGGTCACGGTTCCGGCGCTGCTGTTCGATCCGGATACCGGTCGGATCGTTTGGCGCAACCCCGCTTTCCGGCAGATTTACGACGGTCGGAACATCACCGATATTCTGGAAACCTACAACCCGTCGCGTCCCGCCAATTCGCTGAACGAGGAGATCGGCGGCAATGCGTATCAGGTGCTGAACCTTGTCGTGCCGCGCCGCCACGAAAAGCAGCTGATCCTGCAATACTGGCTCGACCGCACCGAGGCCGCGCACTATCAGCGGCTCTATACCGAGCAGCGCCCCTATACCGCGCTGATCTATGTGGACAACTATGAAGAGCTCACGCGCGATTCGCAGATTCGCAGCACGGCGGTGCTGGCCGAGGTCGAACGGCTCGTTTCAGAGCTTTGCAAGCGGCTCGGCGGCGTTTATCGCCGGTATGAAAACGGACGCTTTTTGTTAATCATCGAGGCCAAGCAGGCCGCGCAGCTCGAGCAGGAAAAGTTCCCGCTTTTAGA
>JAFUDD010000053.1 GCA_017459315.1 Clostridia bacterium
CGTCGCCGTCTTTGCACAGCCGACCGCCGTCAGCACCAGTACGATCATCAGCAGCAGCGCCGTCATTTTTTGCATCGTGTTTTTCATGTGTTTTGTTCTCCTTGCCTGAGGTTTTTCCGTATTATACTTTAGTGCGCTAAAGTAGTAAAGTACCTTTTGCCATATTTTATCCACTTTTTACGAAAGGGCTTGACATGCGAACGATCGGTCGCTATACTGAAGATGCGAACGAACGGTCGCATTTGGAGGTGACGGGATGGCCAGGGACACAAAGGAACGGATTCTGGACGCGGCGCTGGACATGTTTGCCGTAAACGGCTATGCGGGAACGAATCTGCGGGAGCTTGCGGCGTCGCTGGGGATGGGCAAATCCTCGCTCTATCGGCATTTTACGAGCAAGGAGGAAATCTGGAACGCGCTGCTCGACCGGATGATCGCGTATTACGGCGCGCGCTTCGGCTCGGAGAGCAACCGGCCGCCGGTGCCGGATTCGCCGGAAGAACTTGTGGACATGACGATGCGGATGGTGCGGTTCACGGTGTACGACGAGCGCATCATCCAAACGCGCAAGGTGCTTGCCATTGAGCAGTTCCGCGACGAACGGGCGTGCGCACTGGCAACCAAGCACTTTCTGACCGGGCTGACCGACCTGTTCACGCCGGTCTTTGCGGGCATGATGGACAGCGGCCTGCTGCGGCGCGACGATCCGGCGTTTACGGCGTTTGCCTATACCGCCCCGATCTCCGCGCTGATCCGTCTTTGCGACCGCGAGCCGGACAAGGCGGCCGACGCCGTCGAGCAGATCGAAGCGTTCAGCCGGCATTTTATCCAAAACGACACGATACAAAACCCATAGGAGAAACAGGATGGAATCTATCATTCGTTTGGAGCAGCCGAGCGATTACCGCGCGGTGGAAAACCTGATCCGGGAATCCTTCTGGAACGTCTATCGGCCCGGCTGCAGCGAACATTACGTGATGCACGTTTTGCGGGACGATCCGGCGTTTCTTCCGGCGCTGGACTTGGTGATGGAAAAGGACGGCGAGCTGATCGGGCAGAACATGTTTATGAAAACGGTGATCCAAGCCGACGACGGCCGAACCGTGCCGGTGCTCACAATGGGGCCGATCTGCATTGCGCCGGCCTTGAAGCGGCAGGGATGGGGCAAAAAGCTGCTCGACGCGTCCTTGGAAAAGGCGGCAGGCATGGGCTTCGGCGCGGTGCTGTTTGAGGGCAACATCGGCTTTTACGGGCACAGCGGCTTCGATTACGCGCGCCGGTTCGGCATCCGCTACCACGATCTGCCGGAGGGCGCGGACGATTCGTTCTTCCTCTGCCGCGAGCTGATCCCGGGGTATCTTTCGGGCATCACCGGCGTATACCAAACGCCGCAGAGCTATTATGTGGACGACGCGGACGTGGAAGCGTTCGACCGGGCGTTCCCGCCGAAGCAGAAATGGAAGCTGCCGGGGCAGCTTTTCGAATAACACAACAGCCGCAAAAAGGAGACGGAAATGAAAATACTGGTTCTGAACGGCAGTCCCAAGAAGGACAGGAGCGATACGCTCTGCATGACGCGCGCGTTTTTGGACGGGATGCGGGACGCGGGCGAGCAGCAGGCGGAGATCCTGCACGCCGTGGAGCAGCATGTCGAATACTGCACCGGCTGCTTTGCGTGTATGCACAACGGCGGCGACTGCATCCATCACGACGATATGCGCGGCATTCTGGAAAAGATACTGGCCTGCGACCTGCTCGTTTTGAGCTTCCCGCTGTACTGCTACGGGATGCCCGCGCCGCTGAAGGCGATCATCGACCGCATCCTGCCGCTTTCGAGCATGGCGATGCAGAAGGTCGGGGATCGGTATGAGCACGTCGGGCAGGCGGATTTTTCGCACCTGCGGTATCTGATGCTGTGCGGCTGCGGCTTCCCGAACAGCAAACACAACTTTGAACCCGCCGTGGCGCAGTTCCGGCTGCTGTTCCCACAGGGACACACGATCCTCACGGTGCCGGAAAGCCCGCTGTTCAACGTGCCGGAAGCCGCGCCGGTCACCCTCCCCCGCCTTGCGCTGCTGCGGCAGGCCGGGCGGCAATACGCCGAGCGCGGCGTGATCGACGACGAACTGCTGCAGGCGATCCTTTCCCCGATGATCCCGGAGGAGCAGTATGCGGCCATCGTCAACGCCGGGGTGTGAAGCGGCAGAATAACGACGATTTGTCAAACAGAAAAAGCTCCGTACAAAACGGAGCAAGAGGGATGCTGCTGTCCTTTCTCAATCCGATTTCGTGCGGTGCTTGCTGTTTTTTCAGTCCTTACGGTTCCCGTCCCGCTTGCGCGATTCGAGATCGCTGCATCTCGATCCGCTGTTATGGATCGGGATGAAAAGCACGGTTGCCTTGGAACCGGCGGCGATAATCCTGTTTTACGCTATCTCTTCCCACACCGCCGTGCCGTAAGGCGGCAGGGTGATCGTTCCCTGCTGCGGCTCGCCGGAATAGAGGTTTTTCATCGGCTTATGCAGCGTCACGGATTCGGGCACGCTTGCATAGTTTAATGCAAAGAGGAACCGCTTTCCGTCCTTTTCGCGCGGGACAAGCTCGACCGATTCGGGTGCGCGGATCACATTTTTGAGCGGTTCGCAGACGCCGAGATAGGTCAGGATCGCCTTGACCGTTTCCCGGTCAAAGCAGGCGCCGAGATGCAGTACGCGGCCTTTGCCGAAGCGGTGCTCCGTCAAAACGGGTTCGCCTGCATAGTAGCTGCCGTTGAAGCGCGCCAATACCGTCGTTCCGTTCAGCGGCGTCAGAATATCGTGAAATACCGGCAGCGGGAGCGTTTGCCCTTGCCACGTCATCGTGTTCAAAGGCTCGGCGGGGTGGGCGAACGTGAAATCCCGCACATCCGTTCCGGTCAAGGGCTGCAAAAGCCCCGGCTGCGGGCGCTGCATCGCCTGCCCGTGGATGTCCTTCAGTCCGCTTCTCGCGCCGAACACGATCGTTCCGCCGTTTTTCGCGTAGGCTTCGAGCAAGGCCGCCCGCTTTTCGGTCATGATCAACGGATGCGGATAGACAAGAACGGGATAAGCGTTCAGCTCGTCGAGCGTCGTTTCGTCGCAAAGGTAGAGAATGTCATACGGCGTATGGCTGAGCTCCGCGCCGGCGAAGATCTCCGCCTCGCTCTTGTGCGACAGGCGCTCATGCCAGCGATCCGCCCGGCGGTCCCATTCGTTGTCGTAATCCTTGACGAGCGCAAAGGACGCACGATGCTTGGCGCCGCAAACGGGGGCGAGCTTTTGCAAAAGCCCTGCAAACGATGCAACCTCTTGCAGCTTCCGGTTGTCGCGTCCGTCGTAGTCCAGAATGCCGTGCCAATACAGCTCCGTGCCGAACGGCGCGGTGCGCCAGCGGAAGAACGAAACGAAGTCCGCGCCGTGCGCGACGGACTGCATCGCCCAAAGTGTCAGCTGACCGGGACGCGGCGCGGGCATTTCCATACGGTTCACCCAGCCGCCCGCGCCGGACTGCTGCTCCATGATCCCGAAGTGCGGACAGACCGAGCGCGTTTCGATCAGGTTGCGGCTCCATTTGCGGTCGTTGAGATCGGTGGAGTGCAGCGGGTCGCGGTCGATCTCGAACGCGAAATCCGGATAGCTGTCGTAGGTATAGACGTCGAGCACGTCGTTTTGCAGAGCGTGGTTGTCGAGATTGCCGAATAAGCCGTTGGTCGTAATAAAGTCGGTCGGTTTTTTGTACTGCCGGATGATCTCCGCCTGCATTTGGGCAAAGCGGATGCAGCTATCGGACACAAAGCGCGAATCATCAAGCAGCAGATGTGGGTTATGCCCGCCGTTCAGCACCGGGCGCGGGCAATGGATCTGCTCCCAATCGGTATACGTTTCGCTCCAGACGGCCGTTCCCCACGCCGTATTCAGCGCATCGAGCGAACCGTATTGGTGTTGCAAAAACGCGCGAAACGCCGCATGGTCGGCTTCGCTGTGAAATTCGTCCGTTTCACAGTTCAGTTCGTTGTCGATCTGCCAGCCGACGACCGCCGGATGCTGCCCCCAGCGTTTTGCCATTTCGGTGACGATCCTTTGGCAAAGCCTTTGATACGTTTCGGAATTATAGTTGTAGTGCCGCCGTGCGCCGTGGCGCAGCAGCGTCCCGTCGGGCAGGGCGTTCAGCGTTTCGGGATAGTTCTCGGTCACCCACGCGGGCGGCGTGGCGGTCGGGGTGCCGAGGATGACCTGCATCCCTTCCCGCAGGCAGAGCGAAAGAAAGTCGTCGAACAGCTCGAAGCAAAATTCGCCCTCACGCGGTTCGAGCAGCGACCACGCAAATTCCGCGCTGCGAACGACCGTGATCCCCGCGGCTTTCATTCGTCTGATATCGCTTTCCCAAAGCGACCTGTCCCAATGCTCGGGGTAATAGCATACCCCGACGGTGTAGCTTGTCCATTGAAATGCTTGCTTTTGCATAGGCTTGGTTCCTGTTCTGTTTTGATCATCTATATTATACTCTGTATTATCCAAATCGCAACCCATTTTTACAATGCGGAGAGGCGGATTTTTCCACAATCAGGATCCACCGGCATAGCCGGTGGTATTTCATTTTCGGGCATAG
>JAFUDD010000054.1 GCA_017459315.1 Clostridia bacterium
GAGCGCATCAACCACCTCAACGAGCACCTCAAGCTCAACATGAAGGACCATCACAGCCGCCGCGGCCTTTTGAAGATGGTCGGTAAGCGTCGCGGCCTTCTCAACTACCTCAAGGAGAAGGATATCGAGCGTTACAGAGCGATCGTCGCTGCTTTGAATCTCAGAAAGTAACGAGCCAAAAAGCGGGGGCTTTTCCCCGCTTACTTTTTTTGCCCGCAAAGCAGCATAGAAACAGGCTTTAATAAGAAAGATAATATAGAAAAAGAGGAAACACAATGCAAAGAATCTTTGAAACCACTATCGGCGGCCGCAAGCTGACCGTCGAGACCGGCAAGTACGCCGAGCAGGCGGGCGGCAACTGCCTCGTTCGCTGCGGCGGAACGACGGTCATGGTCAACGCCACGGTGGCCAAGGCCCCGCGCGAAGGCGTTGATTTTCTGCCCCTGTCCATCGAGTTTGAAGAAAAGCTCTACGCGGTCGGCAAGATCCCCGGCGGCTTCATCAAGCGTGAAGGCCGTCCGACCGAAAAGGCCATCCTGACCTGCCGCCTCATCGACCGCCCGCTGCGCCCGCTGTTCCCGAAGGGATTCTACAACGACGTGCAGGTGATCGCCACCGTCCTCTCCGTGGAGCAGGACGTGCAGCCGGATATCCTCGGCATGATCGGTTCTTCGATCGCGCTGTCGATCTCCAACGCCCCGTTCATGGGCCCGACCGGCGCGGTTGCCGTGGGCATGATCGACGGCGAATACATTCTGAACCCGGACCTCAAGCAGCGCGAGCAGAGCCGCCTGCAGCTGACCGTCGCCGGTACGAGCGAAGCGGTCATGATGGTCGAGGCCGGTGCGAACGAAGTGACCGAGGAGGAAATGCTCGGCGCGATCCTGTTCGCTCATGAAGAGATCAAGAAGATCGTTGCGTTCATCTCCGAGATCCAGGCCGAAATCGGCAAGCCCAAGATGGAGGTCAATATCCATCATGCCGATCCCGAGCTGGAGGAGAAGGTGCGCGCTTACGCCGCGGACAAGGTTCGCTGGCAGATGGATACCTTCGACCGCCACGAGCGCGAAGTCCGCACCGAGCAGGTCAAGGCCGAGACGATCGCGGAATTTGCCGCGGACGATCCCGCCGTTGCCAAGGACGTGGACGCGATCCTGTATCAGATGACCAAGGAGGTCATGCGTTCCAAGATCACGAACGAGAAGATCCGTCCCGACGGTCGTGCGCTCGAAGAGATCCGCCCGATCTGGAGCGAGGTCGGCATCTTGGAGCGTCCGCACGGCTCCGCCGTGTTCACGCGCGGTCAGACGCAGGTCATGACGATTGCCACTCTCGGCACGATTTCCGAAGCGCAGGCGCTTGACGGCCTCACGCTCGAGGAAAGCAAGCGGTATATGCACCAGTACAACATGCCGCCGTACTCCACCGGCGAGACGCGCCCCGTGCGCAGCCCCGGCCGTCGTGAGATCGGTCACGGCGCTCTGGCCGAGCGCGCGCTGCTGCCCGTGCTCCCGAGCGAGGAGGAGTTCCCGTACTGCATGCGCCTCGTTTCCGAGGTCATCAGCTCCAACGGTTCGACCTCGCAGGCTTCCATCTGCGCGAGCACGCTCGCTCTGATGGACGCAGGCGTTCCGATCAAGAAGCCGGTCGCCGGCGTGGCGATGGGCCTCATCAAGGACACCGAAACCGGCAATATCTCCGTGCTGACCGATATCCAGGGCCTCGAGGACTTCCTCGGCGATATGGACTTCAAGGTCGCCGGCACGCGTGACGGCATCACCGCGATCCAGATGGATATCAAGATCAAGGGCATCGACCGTGAGATCCTCACCCGCGCGCTCGAGCAGGCCCGCCGCGGCCGTCTCTTCATCCTCGACAAGATGGCCGAGACGATCAAAGAGCCGCGCGCCGAGCTGTCGCCCTATGCGCCGCGCATTTTGACCTTCAAGATCAATCCGGACAAGATCCGCGACGTTATCGGCAGCGGCGGCAAGACGATCAACGGCATCATCGCGCAGACCGGCGTGAAGATCGACATCGAGGACGACGGCACCGTGTACATCGCTTCGCCCGATCAGGCGGCGGCCACGGAAGCCAAGCGCATC
>JAFUDD010000055.1 GCA_017459315.1 Clostridia bacterium
ATTATATCGGCTTCCCGATAAAAAGCAAGGGGGAAAACGTAAAGAGTTTGAGGGGAAGGCGGGATTCCGCCGCGTTATCGCGCCGCGTCCTCCAAGGCAGAGAACAATACGCGGCAGCCGCGCTCGATATCCCGGTAGGCGGCTGCAAAGTCGCCGGTATACCACGGATCCGCGACCTCGTCCCCGTCGAGCAGCAGGCGGCATTTATGCTGCGGGTCGCCGCCTGTGATGCGGCGCATGTTCATGAGGTTATAGCTGTCCATGCCGATCAGCAGATCATAGTCGGCATAGTCCTGCGGCGTCATCTTTCGCGCCGTCTTGCCCGCGCAGCCGATGCCGTGCCGCATGAGCTCTTTTCGCGCGGGCGGATACACGGGGTTGCCGAGCTCCTCCGCGCTCGTCGCCGCCAACGCGATTGCATACCGTGCCTCTGCCCCCGCCCGCCGCACAAGGTCCTTCATCACAAACTCCGCCATCGGACTGCGGCAGATATTGCCGTGGCAGACGAACAAAATTTTCACCGTAGAATCTTTCCTTTCTTTTGCATTTCCCGCTGACAGACGTACGCATCTATGCTACAATGGCGGCGTAATCCCACGAATGGAGGTATCCCCATGCTGCACATTTTGAAAACGCGCTTTCTGCAGAACGAACAGCGCCATCCCGGCCTCGACTGGGCGGCGGTGGAACAGCGTCTTTCGGCGCACCCGGAGGCCATGGCGGTGCTGTGCCGCATGGAGGAGACCGGCGGCGAGCCGGACGTGCTCGGCGGCTTTGACGCAGAGGGTCGGCTGCTGTTCTGCGACTGTGCCAAGGAGACCCCGGCCGGGCGCAGAAGTCTTTGCTATGACGAGGCGGCGCTCTTAAAGCGTACCAAAAACCCGCCCGCGGGCAGCGCCGCGGCGCAGGCAAAGGCCATCGGCGCAGAGCTGCTGCCCGAATCGCTCTACCGGCAGCTGCAGGCCACCGGCGAATACGATCTGAAAACCTCGTCATGGATCGCCACGCCGGACGCGATCCGGCGGCAGGGCGGCGCGCTGTTCTGTGAACGGCGCTACGGCGCGGTCTTTACGTTCCACAACGGCGCGGACTCCTACTACGGCGTGCGCGGCTGGCGCGGATTCCTTTTGGTGTAACCTTCCCAGAAAACAACACGGCAGCCCGCTTGGGGCTGCCGCTTTTTTATAACCGCAGGGTCAGGTTGTTCAGGCCGAGGGCGTTGATGTAATCCGCGTCCTTCACGAGCGACATGACCGTGCCGATGCCCGAGCCGGACGTTTTATGCTCCGCATAGTAATGCACCGGATCGAAATGCGTACAGTTGTCGCGCAGGCGAATGATGCGTTCGCGGTTCTTGCGGCTCACGCGCACCGTGAGACTGTGCCGCTTGCGATCCGCCGAAAAGCCGTGCCGCACGATGTTCGACGCCATCTCCCGCACGCAGGTGGCGACGGCGGCGCTGTCCCGCTGCGATTCGCCGCGGCGCAGGCAGAACAGCTCGGCCTGCTCGGAGACCTTGATCGCGTCCCACTCGGTCAAAATCGTCCATTCCTGCGTATCCTCCGGCGCGGTGCCCAAGGCGTCCGGCAGCATCGCGTAGGCCTTGGCGGACAGGCTGACGCGCCCATAGCGATGCCACACGAGGATCGAGGTGATCAGCAGCGTCGCGCACTCGCCGCAGACAAAGCAGAGCCAAATCCCGGTCGTGCCGTAAAACGGACGCAGGGCGAGCGCAAACAGCGCGGGCATGGCAAAGTTCTGCAGCACCGAGATCGTCTGCGTCAGCCGCACGCGGGAAATGCCCTGGTCGTAGTTTTTCAAGGCGGAGTTGATCGCGCTCGGCACAAGGCACAGCACGAACAGCCGCACGCCGAGAACGGTCATGCTCTCCGCCGCCGACGTGTCGGTCAAAAACAGCTTGACAAGGTACGGCGCGCCGAAAAAAGCCGCGGCGGAAACCGGCAGCGTCAGCAGCACCGCATGGCGCAGCATCGTTTTGACGAGCGTGGCAAGCCCGCCGCGATCCTCGTCCGCATACAGCGCCGCGGACAGCATCAGCGCGACCGCGCCGATGCCCGTGCCGAACGCAAAGCAGATATTGCCGATGGTGGACGTGACCGAATACGCCGCAACGGCGGGATTGCCGCCGGTCTCGCGCAGCAGCCGGTTCAGCAGCAGCGTCAACAGCACCATGCTGATCTGGTTGATGACCGTCGGGATGCCGTGGCGCAGGATCGTCCCGCACATGCGGATCGGACCTTTTTTGAAGCGCAGGCGGAACAGGCAGTCCTTTTTGAAGAAGTAGCCGATGCCGATGAGCAGCGCGAGGTAATAGCTGAGACTGGACGCCAGCCCCATGCCAAACGTGCCGCCGTGGAACACGAACACGTTGAGCCAGTCGAACACAATATCGCTGACGGTCATGACCGCGACCGCGACGACAAGCCGCGTACGCCGCGCCGCAAGCTGCATATACGGCACCATGAGCTGCGCGATGATGAATCCCGGCGCGCCGAGGATAAAGCCGATCAGATATTGCCGCGTCAGCTCGAAAACCGGATTGTCCGGCCCCGGCTCGCCCGCGCCGAGCAGCGTGGACAGCGGCCCCGCATAGGTCAAAACAAGCGCGAGCCCCGCCCCCGCGATCAACAGTCCCAGCAGCGCCGACGCCGTGAAGCACGTATTCGTTTTTTCGCGGTCGCCGCCGCCCATCGCCTTGCCGCAAACGACCTGCACACCCGCCGAAAGCATACTTCCGAGCGCGGCAAACACAAGCAGGATCGGCATGGCAAAGCCGTAAGCTGCGATCGCGTCGTCGCCGAGGAACCGTCCGATCATCATGCTGTCCACAAGCATGCACAGCATGACCGTCATGGCGGACAGCACCTGCGGCCAAAGCATTTGTCGGAACAATCGTTGCAGCATCCTACACCCCGTGCGCCGCAAGGCCGTGGCCCGTGCAGCGCCAATCGCTCTCGGCTCGCGTCCGCAAAATACAACGGAACGCGTCCGGTGACGGAATCAGTATACCATAAAAGCCGACCGCAGGCAACCGATATTTCACACGGCGCTTCGCGCAAAAAAGAGCGGCAGTAACCGCTCTCCTATCGTTCTGATGATTCTATTCCCCTTTGACCGTCACGCGGATGCTGCCGCTCGTCGTTTCGATGGTGCACGGCGCGTCGCCCGATGATGCGGGAATCGAAACGGAGCCGGTCGTCGCGTGCGCATCGAAGCGCATCGCATGCGCCAGCGAGCCGGAAACGCTGCCGGTTGTCGCCTTGATCGTGAGCGAGGACGCATCCAGATTCTCAAAATGCACGCTGCCGCTTTTGGCATTCAGGTGCAGATCGCCTGCCGTCGTGTCGTTCACGCGGACGGAACCGCTTGTCGCATGGATCGCGGCATCCCTGAACGTGCAGTCCTCGACCGTGACGCTGCCGGAGGTCGCTCCGATCTCCGTGGGATCGCTTGCCGCGCGGCTGCCGCGAACCCTGACCGAGCCGCTTGTGGCCGTCGCCGTGAGCGCACGGCACGCCGCGTCCTCGACCGTGATGCTGCCGCTTGCGCCCTTGACCTCGATCGCGCCGTCCGCCTTCGCTTCGGACAGCTTGAGGCTGCCGCTCGTTGCGCTCACCGTGATCGCTTCGGCTTGCACGTCCTCCAGCGTGACCGAGCCGGAAACGCCGTTCGCCTCGACCTTCCCCGCCGTTTGGATATGATACAGCCGGATGCTGCCGCTTGTCGCCGTCGCGGTCAGCGAACCTGCCTGCAGCGTGTCGATGCGGATGCTCGCCGAGGTCGTTTTGATCGACGCCGCCCCGCGCACCGTTTGGTTTTCCGCGCGGACGGAACCGCTGCTTGTTTCCACGGTCAGCGTATCGAGCGCGCCGGGCAGGTACACCGCCACGCCGCGCTGCTCGCCCGACAGCCAGCCGAAATGGAGCCCGACCCGGTCGAGCCATGTTCGGTTGTCGATCTCGCGCACAGTCAGTGTGGTGCCGTCCGTCTCGACGGCAAACGTCAGCTTGTCGCTCTCCCATGCTTCCACACGGCACGCGCCGTCCGACGCGGGCAGGATCCGCACATTCTCATCCGCCGTCAAAACCGTCAGCGCCGTCACCGTGCTGTCGACGGTCGTCACCTTTTTGGTATACCGCGTGTCCGTGGTCGAAAGTCCGTTTGCCGTTGCAACTGCGCCGAGCACTAAGCCCGCCGTCACCAGCACGCCCGCAATCACGAGCGCGATCACCGTTCCCTTGCTCATGTTGTTTGTCTCCTTCCGGTGAAGATTCGTTTGACGCCCCTTGCGAGCAGCCGCGACAGCTTCGCCGCGCCGACGGTCGCCCCATTGCAGGCAAAGAACCAAAAGATCGCAAGTCCGCCCGAGAGGAGGCCCGCCGCCAGAAGCAGCAGCACCTGGCGCATAGGATCGCCCATACAGAGCTGCACGACCCCGACGAACAGGCACACGACGCCGGAAGCCGCGAGCGCGACGCCGACCGCGTACACGCATAAAACGAGCGCCCACAGCACCACATACGCGACAAATACGAGCGCAAACAGCACGATCAGCCCCGCGATCCACAGCGGACTGGTGAGGATCCACGCCACGGTCGCCCCGGCGCTGCGCTTGCGGGGCTGCGACGCATCGGTCGAAACGAGCGCCTCCGGCGGCAGGCTTGCCAAAATCTGCGCCGCGATCTCCTCCGGCGTGCCGATGCCCGCCACGGCCTCGGCCTCCGTTAAACCGTCCTCCATGCGGTCGGCAATCGCTTCTTCATAGAATGCCAGCGACGCCGCGCGGTCCGTTTCGGACAGCCGCGAAAGCCGCGCCGCAAGCGCCGACAGGAATCCTTCCTTTGTCATATCCTTTCCTCCCTTGTGATAAACCGATACATGGCCTCGACCTCCGCCCATTCCGCGCAGAACGTTTTCAATCGTTCCTTGCCCAAAGCCGTGATGTGATAATACTTTCGCAGCCGCCCGCCATGCTCCACCGCGCGCACCGATAACAGCTGCTGCTGTTCGAGCCGCCGCAGAATCGGGTACAGCGTGGATTCCGAAATGTCCGTATAGGGCTTCATGTCCTTGATGATCTGATACCCGTAGGAATCCTCGTCCCGGATCGCCGCAAGCACGCAAACCTCCAAAAGCCCTCGCTTCAGTTGAATATCCATAGATACCTCCTGTTGCATAATACTATACATTGCATAGTATTGTTTGTCAAGGGGAATCCTATATTTTTTTCGGACTTGCCTCCGCGCCGCTTCTATGGTACGATACCGTCGAGACGGGGAGGACGAAATGCGCGTACTGGACATAGATTTGGATTTCTTCTTGGCGGATTGCTGCCCGCTGGCGCCGCTTGGGGAGCGCCCCGCGCTCTTGGGGCATGAGCCGTGGAGCGCCGAGGCCGTGATCGATTTTTTGGAGCGGCAATGCGGTCTGTCCCCCGCCCGCCCGCTGCCCGGCGCGATCTTCTCCACGCACGACGGCGCGCTGCGCTTTTGGGCCGAACGCATCCGGGACGGCGCTCTTGTCGCGCCGTTTCATGTGACGCATATCGACGCGCACAGCGATCTCGGGATCGGCAAGCCGGGGCCGGGGTTCGTGCTGAATACCGTGCTGTGCCAAAGCCCTGAACGCAGAACCGACCTAATGCGGTGGTACGACATGAAGCAGCTTGACGAAGCGAACTATCTGCTGTTTGCGCTCGCGTTCCGGTGGGTGTCCGCGCTTGACAATGTGCGCAATCCCAAATCCCGGCCGGACATCCCGCATGACATCCTGCTGCCCGGCCGCACCGACGCGATCCGGCTTTCCTCGTTTGCGTCGCGGCTGATG
>JAFUDD010000056.1 GCA_017459315.1 Clostridia bacterium
CGGCTCACCGCCGGATACCGGCGCGTCAAGCATTTCCACACCCTTTTCGGCAAGCACCGCCGCGATCTCTCGCGAAGCGATCGGGTTGATCGAGCTCATATCGATAAAGATCTGGCCTGCGTGCATGACCTCGGCCACGCCGCCTTCGCCGAGCATGACCTCCTTGACCTGCGGAGAGTTCGGGAGCATCGTCAGAACCACGTCGCATTCCCGTCCGATTTCGGCTTTCGTGGACGCCTTTGCACCGCATGCGACAAGCTCGTCCACAGGCGCTTTGCTGCGGTTCCAAACGTACAGGTCCGTATAGCCGGCCTTCAAAAGATTCTTTGCCATCGGCTTTCCCATAATGCCGAGACCGATCAATCCGATTTTCATAGTATTTTCTCCTTTATGTGATATTCAAAATGGATGCCGGTTCGGGATGTCCGAACCGGCTTAGAATGCTTACTCTTTGACGCCGCCGCGGGCCATGCCCTTTTCAAGCCGTTTGATGAACAGCGGGAACAGGAGCAGGATCGGCGCGGTCGAGAGGATGATCACGCAGTACGAGATCAGATAGCGCGAATAGTCCGGGTTCGTCCAGTTCAAGAAGTCCTGATTGCTTGCCACAAGGTCGCGGATCCAAAGCTGCAGCGGCCAGCGGGTCTTGTCGGTCGGGACATAGATGGAGGCGGAGAACCAGGCGTTCCACGAAATGATCGCGGTGTTCACCATGGTAACGAGCGCAAAGCTGAAGCATTGCGGCAGCATGACCTGGAACATGACGCGCAGGTGTCCCGCGCCGTCGATGCGCGCGGCTTCGACCGTGGATTCGGGGACGGAGTCGAACGCCTTGACCATCATGACCATGAACGCGCCGTTCGTGCAATGCGGGAGGATCAGCGCCCAGCGCGTACCGACCATGCCGAGACGACGGACGACCATGTACAGCGGGATTGTGCCGCCCGTGAACAGCATCGTCAGCGTCACCGCCATCATCAGCGTCGAACGCAGCTTGCATTTGCGGGAGAGTACATAGCCGCCGAGCACGTTCAACACAAAGCCGAACGCCGTGCTGCCGACCACATAGAGGATTGTGTTGCCGTAAGCGCGCAGGATGCTCGAATCGCGCAGCGCGAGTTTATAGCCGGCAAGGGTCGGCTGTCCGACCGGGTACAGCACAAGTCCCTCGGTGCGGAACAGCGTCTGTCCGTCGGAAAGCGAACTCATCAGCGTGTGCCAAAGCGGCACAACGGCGGAGATCGCAACGAGCGTCAGGAAGATGATCATGATCACGTCCGCGATGATGCTGCCCACGGAGGTGCTTTCGATCATGCCGGAACGGCTGTGACCCTTTTTCAGAGCTTTTTTTTCTGCATGTGTCATCGGTTCTTTCCTCCTGTCAGATCATCGAAGTGCCGGACAGCTTTTTGCTGAGCTTGTTGGAAACGATCAGCAGCGTACTGCCGATGACCGACTGGAACAGACCGGACGCCGTGGAAAGACCATAGTTGACGGTCTGTCCGAACGCCATGCGGTAGGTGTAGGTGTACAGGCAGTCCGAAACCTCATAGGTCGAGGGCATGTACAGAAGGAGAACCTTGTCAAAGCCCTGCCGGAACACCAGGCCGATACGCATCGTAAACATGACGATGATCAGCGGCAGGATGCTCGGGAACGTGACCTTCCAAAGCCGCTGCCAGCGGTTTGCGCCGTCGATGGCCGCCGCCTCGTGCAGATCGCCGTTGACGTTGGCGATCGCGGCGATGTAGATGATCGAGCCCCAGCCCGCGCCTTGCCAGATCTCGATGAACGTGTTGATCAGCCAGAACACCGGAATGTTCGGATTGGCAAGCCAGTTTTGCTTGTCAAAGCCGAACCAGCTCAACACCATCGTCAATGCGCCGGTCGAGGAGAGAAATTCGCTTGCGAGCGTCGTAACGACGACCGCCGAAACGAAGTAGGGCATGTAGGAGGTGATCTGCACGGTACGCGTGAACCGCTTCAGCCGCACCTGCGACAGCAGCATCGCAAGGATGACCGGCGCCGCAAAGCCGATCGTCAGGTTCAGAAATGCCATCGCGGTAGTATTGCGCAGAACGAGCAGGAACGTGTCGCCCGTGAACAGGTCCTTGAAGTTGTCAAACCATACCCACTGGCTGCCGAACAAGCCGCGCGTCGGCTTATACTTCTCGAACGCCATGAGCAGGCCGACCATCGGCGCGTAGTGGAAGATGATGAAGAACACCAGCACCGGAACGAACAGGAGATAGACCTGCCAGTTGTGCTTGAAATCATACTTCCAGGAGTTTTCGTTCAGGTGCAGCGGCTTTGCCTCTTTGCCCTTGCGTTTTGCCATGGATTCCATCGGTTTGCCCCCTTTTGTGATTTACTGTCCCAAATAAACGCCGTCTTCTTTCAGACGTGCCTGTAAGTCGCATACCGGAACGCTGCGAAGCGGGACGTTCGTTGTTGCAGCCATCGCCGCGAGCGTACCCGCCGCCTGTCCCTGCCCCATGCAGGAGACCGTGTTGCGCGTGGACATATACGCATCGTAGTCCGAGGTGATCATCATGCCGACAGCAAACAGATTGTCGATGCCTTTGACG
>JAFUDD010000057.1 GCA_017459315.1 Clostridia bacterium
GCCGCGCCCTCGCTAAGCACCTTGTTCAACACGCTTGTCGCCTGCGACGCGGTATCGAAAAAGAAATTCAGATACCCGCCGACAGCCTCGGCCTTTGCGATTCCCTCCGGTAAAACGAGCTTTTCCTTCAGCTCTGCCGCAATCACAGGCGGGGCCTTGCGCAGCGTTTTGGAAAGCCGAAAGCACGGGAAAGCCAGATCGCCCATATCGGCCTTTTTGGGCACCTCAAACCAGTCGGAAACCGCAGCGGCATCCACGCCGCACAACGGCGCGAGCACATCGGCAAGCAGTATTTTCTGATCCATCATTCCTACTCCTCAAAATTATCAGTTTATTATAGCATTTCACCGTGCAAAAGGGAAGCGGGAATTTGTTTGAAATGGGTAAAATGGAAACGCACTTCGTAAAGGAATCGACCTGCGCAAAAGGGGGAAAGAGATCATTTGCAAACTCTCCGTGACATCTTTTGTCAAATCCTCGCGCGTCGCTTGCCAAATCCCTAAATTCATGGTATCATACAATATGTCTGTGTTTTCTGCATTCTTAACACAGGCAAGGAGAGACCCTATGCAATTCGATACCATGATCATCGGCGCAGGTACCGGCGGCATCTTTACCGCCTACGAACTGCTGCAAAAATGTCCCGAGCGGAAGATCGCCGTGCTTGAAATGGGCCATGCGCTTTCCGGCCGCAAATGCCCGATCGACGGCGAGAAAATCAAATCCTGCATCCATTGCAAGACCTGCTCAATCATGAGCGGCTTCGGCGGCGCAGGCGCGTTTTCCGACGGCAAATACAATATCACCAATGATTTTGGCGGCACGCTGTATGAATACATCGGCAAAAAGCAGGCGCTCGAGCTCATGCATTATGTGGATGATATCAATATGCGCTACGGCGGCGCGGGAACCAAGCTGTATTCCACGGCGGGCTCCGCGTTCAAGCGCATTTGTATTCAGCATAAACTGAACCTTTTGGACGCTTCCGTACGCCACCTCGGCACCGATATCAACTATGTCGTGCTCGAAAACCTGTATGCCTACCTGTCCGAAAAAGTTTCATTCTTCTTCAACACACAGGTGACGGAGCTGTCTGTGATGGAGGACGGCTCGTATTGCGCGACGACCGCCAAGGGTGAAACGTTCGAGGCCAAGACCTGCGTTGTCTCCGTCGGCCGCAGCGGATCGAAGTGGATGGAAAGCGTTTGCAAAAACCTCGGCATTGCGACCAAGTCGAACCGCGTTGACCTCGGTGTGCGCGTCGAGCTTCCTGCCGTCGTTTTTTCCGAGCTGACCGACGAGCTCTATGAGAGCAAGATCGTTTACCGTACTGAAAAGTTCGAGGATAATGTGCGTACCTTCTGCATGAACCCGCACGGCATCGTTGTCAACGAGAATACCAACGGCATCGTCACGGTCAACGGGCACAGCTATGAGGACCCGAAAAAGCAGACCGAAAACACCAACTTCGCGCTGCTCGTCTCGAAGCACTTCTCCGAGCCGTTCGAGGATTCCAACGGCTACGGCGAAAGCATTGCGCGCCTCAGCAACATGCTCGGCGGCGGCGTCATGGTGCAGCGGTTCGGCGATCTGATCCGCGGTCGGCGCAGCAACGCGCGCCGCATCGAGCGTTCGACCACGATCCCGACGCTGAACGCCACGCCCGGCGATCTGTCGTTGGTGCTGCCGAAGCGTATTCTGGACGGCATCATCGAAATGATCTATGCGCTTGACAAGATCGCGCCCGGCACGGCGAACGATGATACGCTGCTCTACGGCGTGGAGGTCAAGTTCTACAACATGGAAGTGGCATTGAACGAGCATCTGGAAACCGTTCACAAGGGGCTTTACATTATCGGCGACGGCAGCGGCATTACGCACTCGCTGTCCCATGCGTCCGCCAGCGGCGTTTACGTTGCGCGGAACATAGCCGGTCGGACAGACCTTTGAGAATGTACATGCGTTTGAATGCTATCTTAAAACAAATGCTTTTCAGCGCGGCCTTGCTTGCCGCGCTGCTTTTGTACGGCTGCGCGAAGGAAACAAGCGTCACACTCCCGGAGCCGACCGCTTCGCCGACGCAGCAGGTCACACAGCGTCCCACTGCAGAGCCGACGGCCGCGCCGTCTCCGATTCCGCTGTCCGAGCGCATAGAGCCGCATAAAGGCACAGCGATGGAGCCTTTGGAGGCGCCTCCGTTTTATACCTTGCTTGCGGACGGCGACGTTCCGCTGTACGCGTTCACCAATGCGCGCGGCGTGGTGGAGTATCGCACCACCGGCGTATGGACGACGTTCTTGAACGGCAAACCGTCGGGGGAGAGAAGCGCGATTTTCGCGGCGGACAGCGACGGCTCTCTGGCAAGCGCCAACCCGGTCGATCCGGCGGAGGATATTCCCGGCGTCTGCGTGCCGCAAAGCATGGACGGCCTAAGGATTCGCTCACGTTATGTCAAAACGGACAAGCCCGGCCACTTGGCCCGCGCCGACCAAGCGCGCACCGACCTTGCCCCGTATCTTGTCTACGGCGCGTTCGAAGGCTTCGCGCCCGCGTTCTATCCCGCGGATGCAGATGGTGCCATGCTGCCCGGCGCGCTGCCGGTCGATGCCGAAGCCGTCACGGTCAGCCCGTTTGCGCCGACACGTGCGCCCAAAGCGGGGGAGCGGCATATCACCGTTTTCATCGGCTCTGAATCGGTCGTCGTGTTCCGTGAGGACGACGGCGACTGGGCGATTGAGCATGTTTTTATCTGTTCGACCGGGAATAAGGGCAAGTACACGCCGCGCGGCGAATTTAAGATCACGGCGCAGTATGCATATAAGGCTATGTCGAGGCTGAACGGCGTCATGGTTTACGCGCAGTATTCCTCGCGCTTCCAAGGCCATTATCTGTTCCACACGATCCCGTCGGCAGGGCAGTATAAAAACCGGCACGAAAACGGCAGACAGCAGATTTTGATCGCCGAATACGAGAAGCTAGGCACCGACGCGTCGCATGGCTGCGTGCGGATGCTTGTCGGGGACTGCTATTGGATCTATAAGAACTGCCGTGTCGGCACACGCGTCACGGTCACGAACGACGAAGGCCCTACGCCGCCGCCCGCACCCACGCTGATTTATGAAGAGCCGTACATGGACGTGAACCATGAGTATGGGTGGGACCCGACCGATCCGAGCCCGTATAACCCGTATCTGAAGATTCCCGCGTATGCAGAGGCTATGATCGTGCCGACGCTCGATCCCGCATCCACGCGCACCGCCCGCCCGACGCCGCCGGTCACACCGCGCCCGACGCCTACGCCAAGCCCCGTCCCGACCGATATGCCGACCCCGGAACCGACCGAAACCCCGACCCCGGAACCGACAGATACGCCGCAACCCGACGCACCATGAGGAATAGAGTATGCAATGGTTTTTCTGGATGATCATCGCGCTGCTGATTTTAATACAGGCCGTCGCCTATATCGTATGGCACATTGCGCTGCATTCGCCGAATAAGACGCAGAATGACGACCGGCATCTTTCCACAGACGAGCAGACGCAGTCGTTCAAAGAGCGCATCTACGCGATGATCGACGAACTGAACGCGCTTCCTTTTGAGCGCGTCTCGATCACTTCGCGGGACGGTCTGCGCCTGTCCGGACGGTATTATCATCAAACAGACGGCGCGCCGCTTGCGATCCTTTGCCACGGTTATCGCGGCACGCCCTCGCGCGATTTTTCGGGTGGGACAAGGCTGTACCGCAGGCTTGGATTCAACCTGTTGATGATCGAGGAGCGCGCCCATCTCAAAAGCGAGGGACGCTCGATCACCATGGGTGTTCGGGAACGCTATGACGTGCTGGATTGGACAGCGTATGCGATCCGGCGCTTCGGATCGGAAACGAAGA
>JAFUDD010000058.1 GCA_017459315.1 Clostridia bacterium
ACCTCGCGCATGACGAACACATTCATCTGCGCGGGACACGACGATCCGGATGAAATGATCCGCACGATGGGCACGGGGCTTTACGCGGCGTCGCTCGGCGGCGGCTCGGTCAACCCGCTCACCGGCGAATTCAATTTCTCGGTCGGCGAAGGCTATTGGGTGCAGGACGGCAAGATCCTCTACCCGGTGCGCGGCGCGATCCTGATCGGCAAGGGCGCCGAGATTCTGCAGCGCATCGACCGCGTCGGCCCGAGCATGTGGATGGCGCAGGGCATGTGCGGCTCGCAGTCCGGCAGCGTCCCGACGAACGTGGGACAGCCGGTGATCCGCGTCACAAGCATTACCGTCGGCGGCAAAGGAGGTGCCAAATAATGGAACGCACAACATTCCGCGAAGAACTGTTCCGGCTGGCGCTCGAAAACGGCTGCGCCGCCGCGGAAACGTACTATGAGGGCGGCGAGGAATTTTCCGTCTCCGTCCTGAAGGGCGAGCTGGAAAGCTATAAGGTCGCCAAGGAAGGCGGCTTGAACCTGCGCGTCGAGTATAACGGCAAGAACGGCTATGCCTATACGCAGTCGTTCGACGATCCGGAAGCGCTCGTCCGCCGCGCCATCGACAACGCCCGCGTGATCGAATCGACCGACGCGCACCCGATGCTCGGCAAGCAGAGCTACGAAGCCATTGCGCCGCGCACGACCCCGCTCGACGGGCTTTCGGCGGCGGACAAGATCGCCATGGCGACCGCGATCGAGCAGAAGGTGCTTGCGACCGACCCGCGCATCGTGCGCACCGGCGGCTGCGAGGTGCAGAACGATTCCGTGAAGATCGAGATCCACAACACGCTCGGCCTTTGTGCGGAGCGCGAGCAGCGCAGCGCGGCCATCGTCGCGTCCGCGATTGCGCAGGACGGCGAGGTCGTCAAGAACGGCTATGCGGTGCGCTTCAATGAGAAGGCCGACGATGTGGACGGCGCCGTGCAGGAGGTGTCGGAGGACACGCTGTTCCAGCTTTCCGCGTCCCCGGTCGAAACCGGCGTCTACCGCGTGCTGTTCAAGCACGGCGCGTTCGGCACGTTCCTGTCCCCGTTCCTCGGCATTTTCAGCGCGGAGGAGGCGCAAAAGGGCCGTTCGCTGCTGGCGGGCCGAGAGGGCGAAACGATCGCGGTCGAAACGCTGACGATCTGGGACGACCCGTTCCATCCGCACGCGCCGCGCGCGTTCGACGGCGAGGGCTTCCCGTGCCGGAAAAAGGCGATCATCGAAAACGGCGTGTTCAAAACGCTGCTGCATAATTCCAAGACCGCGCTGAAGGCGGGCGTCGAATCCACCGGCAACGCGACGCGCCGCGGCGCAAGCCCGGTCGGCGTCGGCCCCTCGGTGCTGACGGTCGAAAAGGGCGAGGGCACCTATGAGGAAATGCTCGAAAAGCTCGGCGACGGCCTGATGATCAACGACTTTAACGGCCTGCATGTCGGCATGAACCCGATCTCCGGCGACTTCTCGATCATGGCGAGCGGCGCGCTCGTCGAGGGCGGCAAGATCGTCCGCGCGGTGGATCGCATCACGATTGCGGGCAACCTGTTCACGCTGTTAAAGGATATCGAGGCCATCGGCGCCGACAGCGAATTTACGCTCTACGCCCCCATCGAAACGCCGAGCGTGATCGTGAAGGGCATTCAGGTCGCGGGGAAATAACGCACATCCCCGCGCAAAAACCAGTCAACCGGCGGCGCTTTATGCGTATTGCATGGAGCGCCGCTGCCGTGCATACGGATAGGGGAAGGGTATGGTCTTTTCGTCTCTGACATTTTTATGCCTGTTTCTGCCGGTCGTCGTGCTGCTGCACACGTTCCTGCCGAACGGGCGCGCGCGCAATGCGATTTTGCTCGTCGCGTCGCTGCTGTTTTACGCGTGGGGCGAGCCGGTGTGGATCGTCGCCATGCTGTTTGCAACGGCGGTCAATTATATCTGCGCCCGCATCATCGACCGCACCGAAAGCAAAGCGGGGCGGCGGGCGGCGCTCGTGATCGGGCTTTGCATCAGCCTTGCCGCGCTGCTGTACTTTAAGTACGCCGCCTTTTTGGTCAACTCGGTCTGCGCGCTTTTCGGCCTTGCGTTCCGGCTGGCGCAGCCGAAGCTGCCCATCGGCATTTCGTTTTATACCTTTCAGATCATCACCTACACGGTGGACGTCTACCGCAAGGACGCGCCGGTGCAGAAAAACCCGCTCGATCTCTTGCTCTACGTCTGCCTGTTCCCGCAGCTGATCGCAGGGCCTATCGTGCGCTACGGCGACGTGGCGGCGCAGCTTCAAAAACGCACCGTCGGGCCGAAGGACCTGGGCGACGGGTTCGTTCGCTTTGCCATCGGGCTTGGGAAAAAAGTGCTGCTGGCGAACCTTTGCGGCGAGGTATTGGAAAGCCTGCCGGGAAGCGACGCGCTCTCGTTCGCCGGGGCGTGGCTGGCCGCCGTGCTGTTTGCGCTGCAATTATACTTTGACTTTGCGGGCTATTCGGATATGGCCATCGGGCTCGGGCGGATGCTCGGCTTCCGCTTCCTCGAAAACTTCGACGCGCCGTATGTGTCAAGGAGCGTCGCGGAGTTCTGGCGGCGGTGGCATATCTCGCTCGGCTCGTTCTTCCGCGAATACGTCTATATCCCGCTCGGCGGCAACCGCGTCAGCCGCCCGCGCTGGATCCTCAACATGGCCGTCGTGTGGGGGCTTACGGGAATCTGGCACGGCGCGAACTGGAACTTTCTGCTGTGGGGACTGTATTTCGGCGTATGGATGGTGCTTGAGCGCACCGTGCTGAAAACCGCTTTGGAGCATACGCCGCGCGTGCTGCAGCATATCGGGACGCTGCTTGTCGTGCTCGTCGGGTTCGTGCTGTTCCGGCATGAAGCCTTTACGGATATCGGCGCGAACCTCAAAGCCATGTTTGCCCCGTGGATCGTGCCGCTTTGGGATGCGCAC
>JAFUDD010000004.1 GCA_017459315.1 Clostridia bacterium
ATGCCCGCTTCTTCGACGGTGACATTAACCAGGTTCCGACCAAGGCCGCTACGATGGGCCTTGCCTCGATCATGCGCGCCAAGAAGATCATCATGATCGCCACCGGCGCCAACAAGGCCGACGCGATCAAGGGCATGATGGAAGGCCCCAAGACGGTTGATTGCCCCGCCTCGATCCTGCAGGATCATCCGGAAGTCTACGTGTTCCTCGATAAAGCCGCGGCTTCCAAGCTCACGAAATAACCGCAATACGGTCTTTCGGCTCTCCGCTTGACGGCGGGGAGCTTTTTTGCGTCAAAAAATCCCCGCAAGGCAGTGTACCTTGCGGGGCTTGCTGCATTACGTCAATGCTTTTCGATAAATTCGGAGTCGATCTCCTCCAAAATGCCGTCCTGCGGGGCGGCGGCGCGGATCGCGCGGGCGGTGCAGCGGTTCAGATCCATCAGGTGCAGCGTCGAATAGCCGTACACCGTCACGCAGAACGGATGCGTTTTGTGCTCGCGCGTTTCGGTGACGCCGACGGAAAGTCCGATCTCCGGCAGCTGCCGGATGAACGTTTCGCGCCCCTCGAAGGTGGGGAACACCAGCATCATCGTGATGCGCCGGACGAGGTTCAGATCGCCGCCGTGCCGCGCCACGTCGCGGATATGCGCGGCGTTTTCGACCGATTGCAGCTTCGCGTCGTCGGGGAACAGGAACCGGTAATACGTTGCGTAGGTCGGCTCATGCACCTCGCCGTAGGTCGTCAGAAGCTTCGGCTGCGTGCTGCACAGCTCCGCCGCGCGCGTGATCAGCGCCGGGTTGGCGGTGTAGAAGTAAAACTGGTGCAGCGCCTCGGTCTCGATGGCGCCGACATAGATCGCTTCGTCCTCGAGTTCGCGCTGCAGCGTGTCAAATAGCTGGCCGAGTGCCCGGCTTTCGGCACGGTTAAACCCGCGCGCCTCGGGATCGCGCGGCGCGCAGGCGATATAGACAAGGTGAGAATACGCAAGGGTGGGCAGCAGCTGCCAATATTGCATATCGACCTTCACCGAAATGGGCTGCTGCTCCCATTCCCAATCGTATTCCAGCCAATCACTCATGGGTCAGAACGGCATTGATACGGCGCACGCCGCTCGACGAGGCTTCCTCTTTGACGATGTGGAAATGGCCGAGGTCGCCCGTGTTCTTCGCGTGCGGGCCGCCGCAGATTTCCTTGGAGAATTTGCCCATCGTATAGACCTTGACCTTCTCGCCGTACTTGCTCTCGAACAGACCGATCGCGCCCTGCGCCTTCGCTTCCGCAACGGTCATTTCCTCACAGGTGATCGGGGCGTGTGCGGCAATCGCTTCGTTGACGAGCTTTTCAACCTCGGCAAGCTCCTCCGGCGTGACCTTGCGGCCGAAGCTGAAGTCAAAGCGCAGACGCTCGGCGGTGATGTTGCTGCCCTTCTGCGCCACGGAATCGTCGTTCAGGACCTTGCGCAGCGCGGCGTGCAGCAGATGCGTTGCGGAGTGCAGCGCGGCAGTCGCCTCGCTGTGATCCGCCAGACCGCCCTTAAACCGCTGTTCGGCGCCGGCTTGGGATTTCTTCTGATGCTCCTCGAAAGCGGCGTGGAAGCCGTTTACGTCCACCGTATAGCCCTGCTCCTTGGCCAGCTCCATCGTGAACTCGATCGGGAAGCCGTAGGTGTCGTAGAGATGGAACGCGCTGACGCCGTCGATCTCCTTGCCCTCTAAGTTGCGGACGAGCTTGCCGAATTCCTTGATGCCCTTTTTCAGCGTGTCCGCAAAGCGGTTCTCTTCCTTGCGGAGCTCGCCCACGATCTTGTCGTGATTCTCACGCAGCTCCTCATAGAACTCGCCGTAGATCTCGATGACCTTTTCCGCAATCGTGCAGAGCGCATAGCGCGGCATATTCAGCTGCGATGCGTAACGGATGCTGCGGCGGATCAGGCGGCGGAGGATATAGCCCTGATCGACGTTCGACGGGGTCACGCCGCGCTGGTCGCCGAGAATGAACGTCGCGCAGCGGATGTGATCCGCGATGATGCGGAACGCCTTGGTCGTTTCGGCGCTGTCCTTATAGCCCTTGTGCGACAGCTCCGCGATCAGCTCGATGATACCGGAGAACGCGTCGGTATCGAAAACGCTCTCCACACCCTGCAGCGTCGCCACCGTGCGGTCAAGGCCCATGCCGGTATCCACGTTCTTCTGCTTCAGCGGCTCGAATACGCCGTCGGCTACCTTGTTGTATTCCATGAACACGTTGTTCCAGATTTCCAGATACTTATGGCAGTCGCAGCCGGGCTTGCAGTCCGGGCCGCAGGGCTCTGCGCCGGTGTCATAGAAAATCTCGGTGTCCGGACCGCACGGGCCGGTCATGCCCGCGGGACCCCACCAGTTGTGCTCCTTGGGCAGGTACACGATGTGGCTCGGATCGACGCCCATTTCCACCCAGCGGTCATGCGCCACGGTGTCCTGCGGCGCGTCCTTGTCGCCCGCAAAGCAGGTGAAGAACAGCTTGTCCTTCGGAATGCCGAGCCACTTTTCGTCGGTCAGAAATTCCCACGAAAACGCGATGCTCTCCTTCTTGAAATAGTCGCCGAGCGACCAGTTGCCGAGCATCTCAAAGAACGTGCAATGCGAAGCGTCGCCGACCTCGTCGATGTCGCCGGTGCGGACGCACTTCTGCACGTCGCACAGCCGCGTGCCCATCGGGTGCTTTTCGCCCATCAGATAGGGAACAAGGGGGTGCATACCGGCCGTCGTGAACAGAACGGTCGGGTCATTTTCGGGAATCAGGGACGCGGACGAAATCACAACGTGGCCCTTGGACTTGAAATAATCTAAATAGAGCTGTCTCAGCTCTCGGCTTGTCAATGAACGCATAGTATCCTCCTACATAAAATCAGTTCCTATTTTAATGAAAACCCTGTCGATTGTCAACATTCCATTCGGCATAGAATCCGTAAAATACCGCATATCACAAACGCCGCGCGCCCCGCAC
>JAFUDD010000059.1 GCA_017459315.1 Clostridia bacterium
CAAGGGTTAACCTCTCGGAATGATGGAAAAGGAGTAAACAAAATGGCAAGCGTTAAATTAACCAACGTAATGAAGGTTTACGATAACAATGTCGTCGCCGTGCACGACTTTAACCTGGATATCAAGGATAAGGAGTTCGTCGTGTTCGTCGGCCCGTCCGGCTGCGGCAAGAGCACCACGCTCCGCATGGTCGCGGGACTCGAAGAAATTTCCGAGGGCACCGTGGAGATCGACGGGCAGGTCGTGAACGATCTGCAGCCGAAGGACAGAAACATCGCGATGGTCTTCCAGAACTACGCGCTGTATCCGCACATGTCCGTCTACGACAATATCGCGTTCTCTCTGCGGCTGCAGAAGGTGCCGGAGGACGTCGTGTATCAGAAGGTCACCGAGGCCGCCGAGGTGCTCGGCATCACGCAATACCTGATGCGCAAGCCGCGCGCCCTGTCCGGCGGACAGCGGCAGCGTGTCGCCATCGGCAGAGCCATGGTGCGTAATTCCAAGGTGTTTTTGATGGACGAGCCGCTTTCTAACCTCGACGCCAAGCTGCGCAACCAGATGCGCGCCGAGATCATTCTTCTTAGGCAGAAGCTGGACACCACGTTCATCTACGTCACGCACGATCAGACCGAGGCCATGACGCTCGGCGACCGTATCGTGATCATGAAGGACGGCTATATCATGCAGGTCGGCACCCCGACCGAGGTGTTCGAGAAGCCGGAGAACCTGTTCGTCGCGGAGTTCATCGGCGCGCCGAAGATGAACATTATGAAGACCAAGCTGTTCAAGGCGGGCGACAAGTATTATGTCACGCCGTTCGGCGCAAAGATCGAAGTGGACGGCGAAAAGGGCAAGCTGCTCGCCAAGAAGGACGTACAGGGCGGCGACGTGCTGCTCGGCGTCCGTCCGGAGCATATCGTACTGGCCGACAAGCCCGGCGATCATGCGATCCCGGTTACGCTCGAGGTCAACGAAATGATGGGCTCCGAGCTGCACCTGCATGTCTACACCGAGGACGGCACGCGCCTGATCGTCCGCATCCCGACCATCGACCTCAACGACGAGCAGCGCGAGGGCATGGTGCGCGGCGCCAAGCTGTACATCACGTTCGAGGGCAAGGTCATGCACTTCTTCGATCCCGAAAAGGAAACGAACCTGATCTACGGCTGATCCCCAAAACGCACAAAACCGCCTTGCCATGCAGGGCGGTTTTTTTGTATGTACTTGTGCACACTATTTTTCGGGTGTTATCGCTTCGACATTTTCAGAATGATCCAAAGCATATTGGCAGCATTGAATCACAAGATTATTCAGGGACACTTTCTCCTTTTGGGCAAGCTGTTCCAGTTCTTTTACTAATCCTATCGGCAGCCGAAAGGTCTTATTCGTGTATTCTTCTTTCTGTACCTTAAACATATTGCACCACCTATAATTTAATTATATGCACAAACTGTCGTTAGATATACACTTTATTTATACACTTATTTTTATAAGTGTAAATTACACTTGACAGGCATAATATGATGGTTTATAATATCATTAGTTTTTAATGAGGTTTTTTCTACCTTGCTAAATTCAAACATGCTTTTCTGGAGGTTAATATGTCAGCAACAAATGATAGCACTGCAAAAAAATACTGTACAAATTGCGGCAGTCAGATTCCTGCAAATATGCAGTTCTGTCCGACATGTGGTGCCCCTCAAAACGGCGGCTACCAGCAGCAATATCAAAACACACGGGATAACACGCTTAAAGAATTAGCAAGGATGCACGACTATTTCGCGCAGAAGCAATCAGAATACAATGAGTTTGACAGATTAAACGCTGCTTTGCCTGCAATGAATCACGTCGGCTTTAAGCCGTTATTGATCTTCGGAATTATCATTGTTTCTATCAGTTTTATGATTTTTGCAGCTGGATCGAATGGGCTTGGCTTTGTTGCTCTTTTGATCGGCGGCAGTATGATCGGCGGGTTCATCGCTATTGAGGTCAACCGCAAAAAGCGTGTGCAGAATACGAAAGACAGGATTGATGAAATTACGCTGTCGCTTATGGATCATTACCAAAAGTACGGAAATTGTCCCTTGGATGTCGATTCCACTTATCCGCAGAACATAGCCGAATTATATGATCTTGTGAAATCCGGGAGAGCAGATACATTGAAAGAGGCATTGAATATTCAAATCAATGATGCTCGCATGAATCAAATGTCTCAAATGGCACATGCCGCCATGATAAACAGCGCACAGGCGGCGAGAGCTGCCGGCGCATCAGCTGTAGCAAGCGGTATTAACGCAGGCATCAATGCCTTCAAGCAATAATAGCAAAAAGCTTCTTCTAAGTTATCATAAGAGGAGAATATAATTATGTTTGAAAACATCGGTTCCATCATTAAAGGGTTAGCTAAAGCCATTTTCGCGATTATGGAAGTAGTTGTCGTTATCGCAGTTTGTACTATTCTTTTTATGTCGCATGGGGATGTTAAGACTTGCCTGTTTGCTTTCTTAACTGCGGTAATCGGTTGTATAGTTTCTTTACTGTCTGCTACAGTTCTGTATGCATTAGGACAATTAGTGGACAATTCTGCGAAAATTGCATAATCCATTATCTCAAAGTACTAAACATGAGACTTTGACAAAGCTATATAATGTGAGCCACACGCATTATAAACGATGCAATACAAAAACGCACAAAACCGCCTTGCCATGCAGGGCGGTTTTTTTGTATGCTTTTGATTATTCCGTTTTTTCCGGCTCCGTTTTTTCCGTGGGCTTCAGAACCCGTGTATAGCCGGTGCCGAACTGCACGCAGCGCGACACGCGCGACAGCGTTGCCGAGGAGATCTCGACCTCCTCGATCACCTGCGTATAGGTCTTGCCGTCGATCAAAAGCTGTGCGGCGGCGAGGCGCTCGGCCATCTGCTCGATCTCCTTATAGGTGCAAAGATCCTCTAAAAGCGCCGCGGCGTCCTCCTTGGTCGTAAGGCTTGCCAGCGTGGCATACAGCTTGTCAGTCAGTTCCTCCGGTCTGCGTTTTTCCATGGTATCCCTCACATTCCGGTATGGGGCTTACGGGCGCAGAAACCGCCGCAGCGCCTCCGTGCGCGGCGAGCCGAACACCTCGTCCGGCGTACCGTATTCCGCGATCGTCCCGCCCGATAAAAACGCGACGTGATCGGACGCATCGCGGGCAAACGCCATTTCGTGCGTGATCACAAGCATCGTGCGGCCCTCGGCCTTCAGCAGCCGGATCACGCCGAGCACCTCCTGCGTCAGCGCCGGGTCGAGCGCGCTCGTCGGCTCATCGAAGCAGAGCACGTCAGGCTCCTGCATCAGCGCCCGCGCGATCGCCGCCCGCTGCTGCTGCCCGCCCGAAAGCGTGTTCGGATAGCTGTTTGCCTTATCCGAAAGCCCGACCTTTTGCAGCAGCGCCACGGCCTTTTCGGTCAGCTCGGCCTTGGTGCCGCGCTTTTGCAGCAGCGGCGCAAGG
>JAFUDD010000060.1 GCA_017459315.1 Clostridia bacterium
CATCTACGATATCAAAACGGGCGAAGTCCGATGGCTGTAAGGACCGGCTTCCCATCAGCCGGTTTTCAAGCTGAACCTGACAGCAGCATTTTATAGTAAAGAAAGCGACCCTTGTCGGTCGATGATAGGTGAAACGATTACCCATACAGAGCCGACAAAACTGTCGGCCTCCCTTCCAAGCAGGATCGAACGCTACCCCTCCCCCTCATTTTCACAGGCCCACGCAAGGAGGCGCGCCATGATGTTCAACGAAGCAGCCAAGCAACAGATCGACAAGCTCTATACGGGCAGAAAGCACGTAGAACTGACCGTCGGCATTTTGCAGGACGGTCAAAAGAAAATCGTCCATTGGAACCCGGATCGGAAGGAAACCCCGGAAACGCTCGTCTACCCGGTCGGCTCGATCTGCAAGCCGTTTACGGCTTCCCTGCTCGCCAAGCACATGGCAGAAGGGAAGCTCGACCTGCAAGTCCCGATCAGCGAATACCTGCCGGAGCTGCCGCCGCGGTATTATCCGAATTTAGAAAAGCTCTCCACGCACACCTCCGGCTTCACCACGCAGCCGTATACCTTTTGGACGACGCTTCCGTTCCTGCTGAAAATGAACCGCGAGGGCGGCTTGTTCCATACGAACCCGTTCCGGGGCAAGCTGGATGCCGACGGGATGCTGAAGATCGTCCGGGATACGGTGATCGCGGACAAGCCGTATCCGTTCGTGTATTCCAACATCGGCATGAGTATCCTGGGCTATATTGCGGGGCAGGCCGCAGGCGAAGGCTTTTGGGACGGCCTGACCCGCTATATCCAAGAGGACTTGGGGTTGAAAAACACGTTCCTCGGCAATGTGGATCTGATCGGGTACGACAAAAAGGATCAGCCGTGCCGCTGCTGGCAATGGGAGAAAACGGACGCCATTGCGCCCGCCGGCGCGCTGAACGCGACGATGGACGATCTCTTAACCTTTGCCGAAAAGAACCTCGACGGTTCGCTGCCGTATCTGGCGATGTGCCACGAGGTCCACGGTCCCTGTGAAAAGAACGCGAACAGCGGCCTTGCATGGCGGCTGGAAAAGGACTGCCCGATCAGCTGGCACACCGGCTCGGCGGGCGCGTTCTCCGCATGGCTCGGCATGAACCGCGAAACCGGGACGGCGGTCGCCGTCGGCATCAACTACGGGCTTGTCAATGCCGAGCAGATCGGGTTTGCGATCCTGAAATCGCTGTGATCCGAAAGTCTGAACCGTCCACAGCTTCCTTAAGCCGCGTCAAAGCAGCGGCGCATCGGAACGGAGGCGGCAACACCCTATTTCGACGAACAAACAAGGATCACAGGAGGTACGATTATGTGGATCGCAGGCTTTGCGTTATTTGTCATGGGCGTCGCTCTCATGATCATCTATCCGATCAATAAAAGAAAGAACGCGCGCTGTTCGGCGCAGACACAGGGCACGCTGATCGACATTTACAGAAGGTTTAACTCCGACGGCTATACCGGGGACG
The DNA here is from genome assembly GCA_017459315.1 of Clostridia bacterium. The sequence continues at coordinate 1,500 of JAFUDD010000060.1, forward strand.
GATATCTCTACACCTATTTTGTCGATGGGGTCGAGTACCGGCTGAAATCAACGGTTCGCAGCAAAGAGGTCAGCGAGATCGGCGACGTATGCACCATTTGGTACAATCCGGCAAAGCCAAAGGACGCGCAGCCGTTCCATTACAGCTCCAACAGGGTCTACACGATCCTTCTGCTCATCGGGATCGCTATGCTTCTGGTCGGGATCGTTCTGATCGGCGTCGGCGCGGGGCAGTAGAGCCGCTGCGATAAAAACGCGGTGAATGTCGTTTGACCGACACGGAGGATAACGCATGAAAAAACGGTGGATCATATTGCTGATCGCAATCGGCGTCCTTATCATAGCGGGCGTGACGGCGATCCTTTTGCTGCGCCTGCGGCACGTCTATGAGCCGATGGACGGCCCGGGCATGGTATACGAGGTCGTCGTAGACGAAATCGAGTATGAGGAAACAAATCACATCACCGGCGGGACATACCGCTTGACCGCCAAGCGCGGCAGCCGCGTACAGCTTACCGTAGAGCGCAAGGCGAACGCGGACGCCGAGCCGGTCGTTTGGGAAGGGGAGGCCGACGAAGCTCTGCTGACCGAGATCGGGGATGCGATCCTGACAGGAGGGCTGGAGCACGCAGCCCATTATCCGGAGCGCGATCCGTACCGTATGCCGGACGTGACCTCGCATCTGAAGGTGACAGAGCCGTATTTCACGTTTACGGTGACTTCGCTGATGGAGCTGTCCGAGCTGCAGCAAAACGGATGGAACGAGGTGGTCAGACTGATGGAGAACGCCGTAAATGAGCCGACCTATCCGGTCGAATACTGGACGGATATAGAATATCTCGAAAACGCAAAGCCCGCCTACCCCGCAGGCGCAAGCGTCCTGCTCTACTATGATCTGATCGCCACCGACACGGATTATACGTTCTTTTTGGACGGAGAACCGCTGAACTACGGCTTCGACGAAAGCAAGGGCTTTGTGCTCTCGTTTATCATGCCGGCCCATGCGGTCAAGCTGGAATGTGAAAGGAAAAATTCTATGATGTATGACCCGGAGGCATTCGAAGGAACATCTGAGGAGGAAACGGAAATGACTGTACGGATCAACGATACGGTCGTATCGGTCGAATGGGAGGATAACGAATCCGTCGCCGCTTTGCGCGAGCTTATGACGGAGGAAGGCGTGCTCGTCATTTCCATGTCAATGTACGGCGGCTTTGAGCAGGTCGGCAGTCTCGGCACAGACCTGCCGCGTGCCGACGAGCAGACGACGACGCAGGCGGGCGATATCGTGCTGTATGCCGGGGATCAGATCGTCGTGTTTTACGGCTCGAACAGCTGGGCCTATACGCGGCTCGGCCGGATCACGGATCAAACCGCCTCGCAAATGAAAGCGCTGCTCGGCAACGGCGACGTTACGCTCATGATCGGCCCGGCGGCATCGTGACGCTGACTGCGCTTACGGGA
>JAFUDD010000061.1 GCA_017459315.1 Clostridia bacterium
AAATCCAGGTAATCTGCATTAGCGACCGAGGGGTTAGAAAGCTTAAGGCCTTCATCTACATCATGCATGAGGAGCGTGAAATCGGCATTCGTTCACAGCGATACAATTTTCCTCCTTTGATATGAACTTCATAATATATTCCTCCTGAAATGGCAACAGCATCAATTGGACTTCCTTTGGCATTTCCAGCAAAACCATTATTTAAATCATTTTGATTATTTCCAGTTACAGCAGGAAGCCATTTTCCTCCTTTAATATGGACTCTATATGCCTTACCTCCACTAACTCTCAACCCTGTCACACTTCTTCCAAAGATGCCTGCATATCCATTATTTGAGTCATTTTTATTATATCCAGTTACAGCAGGAAGCCATTTTCTGTTGCTTGAGGGAGTTGGGGTCGGAGTCGGGGTAGGCGGCCCGGCGGACTTGAATTCGCTCAGCGACATCGGAGAAGCGGACGGGGCGCCGAAATTGCCCGCATTGTATTCCACAATGTACTGCTGATAGCTCGCTTCCTGCTCCGCATTCTCCCGGAAGCCCTTGATCAGCTCTAAGATCATCCAGATCAGCACGCCGATCAGCAGCACGATCACAAGGATGAACAGGGAAATGATCAGATAGAACCTTGGCTGAACCTTCCTCCTTCTCTTCTTCTTTTTCTTCTTTGTATCCATAGTACCTCCATGTCAGGACACGCGAAGGCCGTAAATGTGCCGATCCCGCGTGCCGATCACGATCAGATCTCCGAAAGCGCATGGTGACGCTTCGATATTTTCGGAGAGCTTGCAGTTTCCTAATGTTGTGCCGCTGCGTCCGTCCAGCAAATACCCCTTGCCCTTATGGTCGAACAGCAGCAGATACCCCTTGCCCGCGGCCGTATACAGCGCGAGCGGCGAGCTCCATGTGTAGGTGTCCAGCGCCTTGTGCCATACGACCTCGCCGGTCGTGGTATCGAAGGCGTACAGCTCGCCTTTCGTGTCGCCGTAGGTCGAGGCGAACGTGGTAAAGACAAGCCCGGACAGCTCGTTTTTGCCGAGCACCGCGCTCGACATCACGCCGCCGGTGATATTGACGGTGGACGTGACGGCCTGTTCAAAGCGCCACAGGATTTCTCCGGTCAGCGCGTCGAGCTTGTAAAACGACGCCGTGCCCTTCTGCCGCTTCATCGTGCGATCCACGGTGTTGCCAACGTACAGGTACAGGCCGGTTTCCGTTTCCTCCAAAGCGGGCGTGGCGTTGATATCGTCGCCGAGATCCTGCACCCACACGGCCTCCATCGTGTTGAGGTCGATGCAGCGGATATAGCCGTCGTTGCCGCACAGGAACGCGTATTGCTTCCACGTCGCGGCGCTCGATTCATAGCCGTAATAAAACTTTCCCGCGCGATCCGGACCGACGCGCGGCGCTTCATACCGCTGCTTGATGACCGGGCCGGGCGTCATGGTCAGCGTGCCCGCCGTCTCGTCGTAGACGGTGTGCATCGAGAGCGAATAGAGAATGCCGTTCTCGCCGGGGATCAGCGCCGTGTCCGAAGCGGCGTCCACTAAGATCGCGCTGTCGTAGGCCGTCCAGTTGCGAAGCGCAAACTTGTCCTTGGCAATGCCGACCTCCCACAGCCGGGTATAATCGAGCAGGCTGATCGCCATCGCGCGGCCCTTTTTCGCTTTGGCGGCATAGGTGTCGCCGGTGCCGAGGTACAGCACGGGCCAGCCGCGCGGATCGAGCGAGCCTGCGCCCTTGAACGGGATGCCGATAGAGAGCTTGTCCCGCGTGGGCCTGCCGGTTTCGAGATCCAAAAAGTAAACGTTTCCGTCCATCGTCGCATAGATGACCTCGACCCAGCCGTCCTTGGCCTTGTATTCGTCGTAGAGGTTCATCACGCGGCGCGTGCTTTCGCGCCATTGCACCAAGAGCGGCTGACCGGTCCATCCGCTGCCGCTCCATGTGCCGGAGCCGGATTTATTCATGTAGCCGGTTTTCACGCTCCACAGCTTTTTGAACGTGCCGGAAAGCTCGTCCACAGTGCCGCAGGCTGCGTTCTGCCGGTCATTGCCGCCGCGAAACGTCGCCACGCCGGGGAGCGCAAAATAATCGCCGCTGCCGAACGAAACGGGCGTTTCCCGCAAGAATGATTCCACCGCTTCTCCGTCGATCTCCAGCGTCGTCGTATAGCCGTGCTCGCCAGGAAAGGTGCCGAAGGCAGCGGCGGGAGAGGGCAGCGGGGAAGCCGCCGGGGCGGGAGAGGGCAGCTCGGTCGGTTCCGGCGAAGCGGACGGCAAGGGCATCTCGATATTGGCGGGCGGAACCGTATAGATCGGCGCCGCGGGGGAGGCGCTTGCCTGCAGCTGTACATGCACGGCGGGCGGCGTCGGCACGGATGTGACGGCGGCCGAAACGGTCGGAACCGGACTTGCAGCAGCGTCTGCCTCGGCGACCGGGAGCGTTATCTTTTGGCTGTAAAAAAATACAGAGCAGAGCGCAAAGGTCGTCAGCAAAAGGCCGGTTTTGAGATCCGCGCGGGTGGACAGCAAGACAATTTACCCTTTCCGATAACAAGATGTTGGGGGTTCGCACGGCCCAAAAACCGATTCGTTCCTTCGCTATGCGATTCCACGATATCCATTGTACCACATCCTTTTGAACAAAGTTGTGTCAGTTTGTGAACAGTTTTGTGCGATTCTGTGTCATCCGTGTGACCGAAAGACCGCACATGCGCGATTTGGACATGATATAGGTGAAAAACCGTGAAATTTCTCGATTTTTTATTTTCCACAATATGGAAAAAAGTACAAAACAGCACCCTTTCGGGTGCCGGAAAACACATTCTGCACAACGTTTTGAACGTCACATCGTTCAGCTGCGGAACGGTCGAAACGCGCCGACCTGCGCCGCCGCCAGCGCGACGGAGTACAAGATCTCCTCCCGCCAGCGGTAGAGCGTCGCTTCGGAGATATACAGCTCCAAGGCGATCTTCAGCACCGTTTCCTTTTGCCGCAGCCGCCCGTGCGGCTCGTCGAGCCGGTAGAGGCGCGCAAAGAACGCAGCCTTTTCGGGATCGGTGCGCAGCAGGTGCAGGCGCACGGATTCCACCGCCCAGACCCAGCGGGCGCGCTCGTTTCGCTTGGTTGGATCGCCCGCCGCACCCGCCGCGTCAAAGCCCGCTACATAGGCCTTGCTTTCCCGATAGCGCCGAACCTCCCTTTCCGCAACCTGTTTCCATTCTCGCAAATTCATCGTTATCATCCCCTCTCTATGCGGAAGCTCATCCGAAACCGGACAGGAAGAGTATAACATGGGGTACGGGGCTTATGGTCTGCCATATCGTACAATGGAAATAAATTATCATTAAAGAAAAAACAACAAAAACGGCAGAAAAGTGCACCGTAAATACAGTAGAAGAATCATCCCGGCCTTCTTCTTTTCTTGGTACTTTTGTTTCTTTTTCCTCCCGGAAGAAGAAAAGAAGTACATCCCGAACAAAAGCACATTCCAGTCAAAAAACACATCCTCGCACCAAAAGAAAAACCGCCTCCTTGCGGAAGCGGTAATGCAGCAATAGAATTACTTTTCCTCGCCGGACAGCTTGGTGGCGGCGAAGAACCCGACGCCGAAGCACACAAGCCCGATCAGCACCGTGTACCAATGCAGCGATGCGAAGAACATGCCGTTGAACAGGCCGGACTTCATAAAGATCGCGTAGGGCGATGCGAGCATCAGGCCGATGATCGCATAGTAGGTCGGGGTGGGGTAGCGGTCGAGGAGCCATTTGACGAGCTTCGACACGATCAAAAGCCCAAGCACGACGCCGACGGCAAACGGGACGAGCACCAAGAGGTGCTGCCAAAGCGACGCGAATTGGAACGTCACAAGCGCAATGATACCGGCCTTGAGGTGCGACATAATGCTGTTGTAG
>JAFUDD010000005.1 GCA_017459315.1 Clostridia bacterium
AATATCCCTGTCCGCACCGCAGAGGGACGTGAAATTCGGAAAGCGTTCATTCCCTCCGAGGGAAATGTGCTTGTCGGCGCGGATTACTCACAGATCGAGCTGCGGCTGCTTGCGCATATCAGCGGCGACGAAGCGTTCATTCAAGCCTTTAACGCCGGCGAGGACATCCATGCAAGAACAGCGGCAGAGGTCTTTCATGTGCCGCTTTCAGATGTGACCAAGGAGCAGCGAAGCGCCGCGAAAGCCGTCAATTTCGGGATTGTCTACGGCATTTCCGATTTCGGCCTTGCTAAAAATCTCGGCGTCGGCGTTAAAACGGCTTCAGCCTATATTCGCCGCTACTTTGAACGGTATCCGCAGGTGGAGACCTATTTGAAGGACAGCGTTTCGCTCGGCAAGGAACACGGATATGCGGAAACGCTGTTTCATCGCAGACGGCCTTTGCCGGAACTCAAGAGCAGCAACTATAATGTACGGCAGTTCGGGGAGCGCGTTGCCATGAATATGCCCATTCAAGGCAGTGCCGCCGATATCATCAAGCTTGCTATGATCGCTGTTCATCACAAGCTGCAGGAGAACCGGATGGCCGCAAAGCTCGTCCTGCAGATCCACGACGAATTGATCGTAGATGCCCCGAAGCAGGAAGCCGAACGTGTCGCCGCTTTGATGCAGGCGTGCATGGAGCAGGTCGTCGCTCTAAAGGTTAAGCTGCTTGCAGAAGCTAAAATCGGAAACAGCTGGTATGAAACCAAGTAAGGAAAGCAACAAAAAAACATACATTATCGGACTGACAGGCGGGATCGGCTCCGGAAAAAGCACCGTTTCCTTCTTTTTCCGACAGGCCGGCATTCCGGTTATAGATGCTGACGAGATATCGCGCGCGGCCCTCGATCCGGGAACAGATTGCTATCAAAAAACAATTGCCTTATTCGGACCGGAATGTCTGCATGCTGATGGCAGTGCAAACCGGCAATGGATTGCAGCACGGGTGTTTTCCGACACAGCTTCACGAGAAGCATTGAACGCCATTATTCATCCGTATGTTTTGCAGGTGATGCAAGAGACGACAGCACAAATGGACGCCCCCATCGTCATTTGGGAGGTTCCGCTGCTGTTTGAAAGCGGATATGATCACTTCTGCGACCGAACCGTTGCCGTCCTTTGCGATGAAAAGCAGCGGATACAGCGTATTCTGCAAAGGGACGGCGTATCGGAAGAACAGGCGTGCGCCAGAATACGTGCGCAGATCACGGACGAACAGCGTAAAACACTCGCTACCGAAGTGATTTATAATGAAGGAGACAGGGAAGAACTGCAAAAGCAGGTTCTGTCTTTGTTGGAACGATGGAGGAACGAGCTTTGACGCATACGCAGAAACGCATTTTAATAACGGCAAGCATCGTTGCCGCCGTTTTACTTGCGATTGTACTACTATTCGGATGGGTCGTGCCTTCCGTTGCAAAGCTCCGGTATAAATTGGCGTATGCAGATTGGATCGCCGCTTACAGCCGGGAGAATGATTTGGATCCGTATTTCGTGTGCGGCGTCATTTTTACCGAAAGCAAGTTTAATCCGAACGCGCAAAGCGGTGCGGGCGCGCGTGGGCTGATGCAGGTCATGCCGGCGACGGGTGCGGAAATTGCCGAAGCGTTGGGAATTGCATACGATCCGGACATGCTTTTTGATCCGGAAACGTCGATTCGTTTCGGAACCTATTATCTGCGGCAGCAGATGAATACGTTTGACAATAACTCGAAAATCGTTTTGGCAGCTTATAATGCGGGGCCGCATCGCGCAACGCAATGGCTTTCCGATTACGGATTGGACAGCAAAGGCGGCATAGCGTATATTCCGTTCGGAGAAACCGACCGTTATGTGGATCGCGTGCTGCTTGCACAATCCATCTATGAAATATTGTATCGCGGTATATTTACCGTATAAAAGGAGTATATAGGATATGTGGATTTTTCTGACGGCTGCTGTCGTTCTGGTATTGGATCAGATTTCTAAGTATGCCATCTTTTACGGTCATGTCGTTGGCACGCTCGGCTATACGGGCGCGCCTGCCGATCTGACGGCTTTGAAGCAATTTCTGGCTTCTGTCGCTGCAAAAAACAGCATCCCAGCAGACGGGAATTTTATCGTTCTCAGCTTTACGGCCAACGATGCGGCGCTGTTCGGAATCGGCAACGGCACACAATGGGCGGCGCGGCTGCTTGCATCAATGACTGCCGTTTTCCTGTTTCTGCTACTGTTCTTTGCAGTCCGTAATCATAAAAAAATGTCTCGCCTCAGCGCCTTTACGTACGGCCTTTTGATCGGCGGTTCGATCGGCAATTTGTATGACCGGATTGCGTTCGGCTATGTACGGGACATGATCTATGCCAAATTTATTGATTTTCCGATCTTCAATATCGCGGATTCCGCTATCTGTATCGCGATAGCGCTGATCGTCATTGAAACGCTGTTCGTTAAACGGGATGGCCTGTTTGATGTGATCGAGGACGATGTGCGTTGGCTGTTCCGTCTGCGCACGCGGCAGGAAGCTGCTGAGGAGGAAAAAGCACGCAAGGCAAAACGCTTGTCGATCTTTGAAGAGGAGATCCCGGAGGAGCCCGAAGTGCAGCAACAGCCTGCCGAACAGGATCCCGACGAACCGGACAAGGATTACAAATGAGCACGGAAACCTTGGTACTAATTG
>JAFUDD010000062.1 GCA_017459315.1 Clostridia bacterium
CGGTCATCAATCCCGCGATCGGCAGCGGCAGGCAGGCAAGCACCTCGCCGCCCTTGACGACGCAGTAGCCGCCGCGGCAGTCGATCAGCGTCTGCACCGCCAGCAGCATATCGGGGTCGTTGTCGCCCGCGACGACAAGGTTTTGCGAATCGTGCGATACGGTCGCCGCGACCGCGCCGTCCTTGATATGCAGTCCCTTCACGACGCCGAGGCCGATATGCCCGGTCGCATGGTGGCGCTCGATAACAGCCAATTTATTATGCTCGCCGTCCGATAGGAACAGGCCGCTTTCGTCGGTCTGCACGGCTTCGCGGACGAGCCTTGTCACAAGCTGATGCGGCACTGTTTCGATCAGCGGCGTCGGATTGACATGGATCGGGAGCCGGAACGAATCGAGCGTGACCGGCGCGGGATGCACGGTGTCGTATACCTCGGCGGGGGCGGGCCGTCCGGCAAGCGGGAGCGCGGGATCATACAGCGTGCCGCAGGTGAATACGGCCTTGGGCTGTACGTCGGCAAGGCTGTCGAACAGCACCATGTCCGCACGGTAGCCGGGCGCAATTGCGCCGGTGCGGGACAGGCCGAACGTACGCGCGGTGTTCAGCGTCGCCATGCGGATCGCGTCGATGGGGGCGATGCCGCGTTGGATCGCGCGGTTGATAATGCAGTTGATATGCCCCTCGCGCAGAATGTTTTCGATATGCTTATCGTCGGTGCAGAAGCAGATCGTATCGGTCGGCAGATGCTCGGACACGATGCCGTCGAGCATTTCATCGACGCCGTTCGCCGCCGAGCCGACGCGGATCAGAATCGCCATGCCGTTGCGCAGCTTTTCCTTTAATTCCCTGAAGTTGGAACATTCATGGTCGGTGCGCGGGCCTGCGATGCAGTAGGCGTTCAGATCTCTGCCCGACAGCAGCGGCGCATGGCCGTCGATCGGACGGTTAAAGAACAGTTTGAGCTTTTCGATCATCGCGGGATCGGCGCTCACAGTGGAAACGTAGTCCATGACCTCGCCGAGACCGAGGACGCGGCTTTTCTTCTGCATGAATGGGAGAAAGTCCACGGCGGTCAATTTTGCGCCGCTGTTCTCAAACGGCGTGGCCGGAACGCAGCTCGGCAGCATAAACAGCACTTGCAGCGGCAGATCGGCGGACTGGCGGTAGATCGCCTCGAGGCCCACCGTCCCCGCAACGTTGGCGATCTCGTGCGGATCGGCAATGATCGTTGTCGTGCCCTTGGGCAGGATCACGCGGGCAAACGACGCCGGAGTCACCATCGAGCTTTCGATATGCACGTGCGCGTCGATAAAGCCCGGAGCCAGGTACGCGCCCTTTGCGTCGAACACATTGTCCCCGTCGAACGAGCCGACGCCGATGATCGTGTCGCCGTTGACCGCGACGTCGGCTTCGACGATCTCATTTGTGAACACATTGATGACGCGGGCGTTTTTGATCACCAGCGTCGCGTCGCCGTCGCGCGCGGCAAGGATCAGTCGGGATAAGTCGGTTGCCTGCATATCGTTCACCTCGCACTCTGTATTTTCTCTATTTTACCATAGTTTTACAAAGATGCAACAAAAACTTTCAGCATGGCAAACTTTTTTTGCGACGTCAGGACTTTTACAGATTCGGCAGGACGTCCTGCATGCGCCGATACAGCTTATTGGCAATGCATACGGCGACGGCTGTCCAAACG
>JAFUDD010000063.1 GCA_017459315.1 Clostridia bacterium
AACCTCACGCTCACGACGAGCTATGAGGAAGCCGCGAAGGACTGCGACCTTGTGATCGAATCGATCGCGGAGAACCCGCAGGAGAAGATCGCGTTCTACACCGAGCTGCAAAAATACCTTCCGGAAAAGACCGTGATTGCGACGAACTCGTCCACGATGCTGCCCTCGACGTTCGCACAGTACACCGGGCGTCCCGAAAAGTACCTTGCGCTGCACTTTGCCAATGAGATTTGGCGGTTCAACACGGGCGAGGTCATGGGCCATCCCGGCACCGATCCCAAGTATTACGAGGAGGTCGCGGAATTTGCCGAGGCGATCGGCATGGTACCGCTGCGCCTCAAAAAGGAACAGCCCGCGTACATTCTGAACACGCTGCTTGTGCCGCTGCTCAACGCCGCGCAGATGCTGCTTGCGACCGATGTCGCCTCTGTCGAGGACATCGACCGCTGCTGGGAGATCGCGACCGGCGCGCCCGCAGGCCCGTTCAAGATTCTGGACAAGGTAGGTCTGACCACGGCGTACAACATCGTGTCCATGCGTCCCGAGGCGAAGGACCCGAACACGCTCCCCGGCAAGATCGCCGCGATGCTCAAGTCCTATATCGACGCGGGCAAGCTTGGCATCAACGCAGGCGAGGGCTTCTATAAGTACAACCGATAAAGCCCCGCACAGCCTGAAACGGCAAAAACGCGTTCCGGTGAAAATGCTTATCTCCCACGGTGGGAAAACATAAAACCAAAATAATATGGAGGAAACAATATCTTATGGCACGTTTTACACTTCCCCGCGATCTGTACCACGGCAAGGGATCTCTGGAAGCTCTGAAGAGCTTTAAGGGCAAAAAGGCAATGATTTGCGTCGGCGGCGGCTCGATGAAGCGCTTCGGCTTCCTGGACAGAGCGGAAGCTTATCTGAAGGAAGCGGGCATGGAAGTCCGCATCTTCGACGGCATCGAATCCGACCCGTCCGTGGAGACGGTTATGCGCGGCGCGCAGGCCATGCTGGACTTTGAGCCCGATTGGATCGTTGCCATCGGCGGCGGCTCCCCGATCGACGCGGCGAAGGCCATGTGGATTAAGTATGAGTATCCGGAGTGCACGTTCGAGGATATGTGCAAGGTGTTCGGCATCCCCGAGCTGCGCAAGAAAGCGCACTTCTGCGCCGTTTCTTCGACCTCCGGTACGGCGACCGAGGTGACCGCGTTCTCGATCATCACGGATTACAGCAAGGGCATCAAGTACCCGATCGCGGACTTCGAGATCACGCCGGACGTGGCGATCGTCGATCCGGAGCTGGCGGAGACCATGCCCAAAAAGCTCGTCGCGCACACCGGTATGGACGCGATGACGCACGCCATCGAAGCGTATGTTTCGACCGCGAATTGCGACTACACCGATCCGCTTGCGATCCACGCGATCGAGATGATCCAGCACGACCTCGTCGCTTCCTACAACGGCGATATGGCCGCGCGCGACCGGATGCATAACGCCCAGTGCCTCGCGGGCATGGCGTTCAGCAACGCGCTGCTCGGCATCGTGCACTCGATGGCGCACAAGACCGGCGCGATCTTTGCGGACTACGGCGCGCACATTATCCACGGCGCCGCCAACGCCATGTACCTCCCGAAGGTCATTGCGTTCAACGCCAAGG
>JAFUDD010000064.1 GCA_017459315.1 Clostridia bacterium
CAGAAAGTAACTCGGAAACGTGGCCGCGCTGATGATATAAGGGCCGGAGTCGTGCAAAAGCACGTTTTTCAAATCGGCAACGCCTTGGGCGACGAGTCGTTTTCGCACGGAAAACGGGATTGGGCCCGCCTCCTCGGAAAGCAGAAACAGATGCACGGTATCGTTTTCCCTTGCGGCGGTTTCGACCAAATGCCGGTGGCCTAAGGTAAACGGATTGGCGTTCATCACAATCGCCGCGGTGCGACCCGACGAAGCATGGTCTGCAAGGGATTCAAGCCACGATGAAAAGCCGTTCCTGCGGTTTTCCATGAAAACGAGATCGGCGGTTCGGGTGATTTCCGCATAGCCGATGTCCGTAAAGAACTTGGCACTTTGGGGCTTGGTATACAGGAACAGGTGCGTATTGCCGCGCATGGACTGCACCTCGACAAGATGCGACACGATCTCATTGAGCAGGCCCTCCCCTTGCCGGTCGGCGGCGACGGCAAGGCAGCGGATCGTGTTGTGGAAACAGCTGCCGGTGGCGATCAGCCGCCAGTCATCGTCGAAGATGCCGCAGGTGTAGTCTAAATTTCCGTCGCGCTTGATGCCGACGCTTTGCAGCAGCGCGTCCACCTGCCAGTTGGCGCGCATGTCGGATGTTGATATGGCGCACAGCGTATTGCCCATGCGGATACCTCCTATCATGATGCGAACAGCATAACAAAAAACGAGGAAAAAGAAAAGGGCTTTTGCCGTTTTTGCATGCGAAAAATCCCGATGCCCCCGAAGGAGCACCGGGACGAAGCGGTTACGGGCTTACAGAGGCATGATGCCGACGATGGCGGCAAAGAGCATGCACAGGATCGAGAAACCCCAGACATACAGGAAGCTGGCCTTGATATGATCCTTGATATCGACTTCGGCAAGGCCGGTGCCGAGCAGCGTCGCGGGAACCATCGGAGAGATGAACGTCGCACAGTTGCGGCAGACGACCATGGCGACCGCGATGGGCAGCGCATTGACGCCGAACGCCTGACCGATGCCGATCATGACGGGCAGCATGCCGTAGAAGTAGCTGTCGGTATCAAACGCGAGCGCCAGCGGCACGGACAGGATGCCGATGATCAGCGGCAGATGCTGACCGAGCGCGTGCGGCAGGATCGAGGAAACGATGTTGGCAAGGCAGCGCACGACGGACGGGATCGCGTCGGCGGGCAGTTCCATGACCTTGGCGGAGATGGCTTTGCCGTCGGCGCCGATGCTCGTGGTCAGAATGCCCATCAGCACCGCCGCGCCCATCAGCGTCGAGCACATCATCAGCGCGGGGCCGGCGTGGAGGTTGATCAGCTTCTTGTGCATCTTGGCGGAGAAGCCATAGTTGACGAACAGCGCAATCGCAAGGCCGAGCATGAACGGGACATAGCTCGGGAACACGTCCCAGATCAGCATGGCAATGACTGCGATCGTAAGCAGGATATTGAAGATAAACAGCTTCGGACGGGCCAGCTCGTTTTCCTTGGCCTCCTCCACCTTCTCCTCCATTTCAATGACGCCCTCGGTCTCGGCGAGCTTGCCGTGCAGACCTGCGCCGCGGCGCTTTTCCTGCCAGCCGGCAAGAACAGAATGGGCAAGCGCAAGGACGATGCCGAAAATCTGAATCGGCAGGATCGTCTGCCACAGAGAACCGGCTTCGATGCCGAGCACGGACGCGGCGCGCATCGTCGGTCCGGCCCACGGCATCAGATTCAGAACGCCCATCGCCAAAACCGCAATGCGCAGCAGCGTGGTCGGGCGCATGTGCATCCGCTTATACACCGGCAGCATGGCCGGTACAACGATGCAGAACGTGGACGCGCCGCCGCCGTCGAGGTGGCCGACGAGCGCAATGATCGCGGTGACGACCGCAACGCCGATGACGTTATCGCCGACGAGCTTCATCAGCTTGCCGATGATTACGTCAAACATGCCCGCGTCGGTCATGATGCCGAAATACAGCACCGAGAACACAAACAGCGCGGCGGTCGGCCCGGTGCTCGAAAAGCCCGATTTGATCATCGTCGCCAGATCGTCGAAGGTGTAGCGGCCGAAGATCACGAGGATCAGGCCGAGGATCGCCGGGAACACGATGAACGCGATCGCGGGCTGCGTTTTGCTTCGGAACAGCATGACGACGATTGCTATGATCGTGACAAGTCCCAAAATACCGACTACGACATCACTCATATGTTTACTCCCCCTTGTTTGGATTTTCGGATGATGTCTCTGAACCCGAAGCGCGGCTACGGAGCAGCGGGTATAACGGCTCCTCCCGCACCGTTCGCCACGGGAGAAGCAAATGACCGGGAATCAATCAAGCGTATACGGCTTGATCTTGCGGACAACGTCCAAAATCGTGCCGTCGCGCGCTTCGAGCACAGCGACCACCTTGTCCTCCCATTGGAGATCGTCGGGACGGCCGACGAGGCTGTAGGCCTTTTCCTTCAGCGATTCGATGGAGACATGCGGAATGCCCGCTTGATCGAGGCACTCGATCAGATCGGGACGCAGCGGATTCACGGCAATGCCGTAATCGGTCACGAGAACGTCTACGCAGTCGCCCGGCGTCGTGACGGTTACGACATGCTCGCACACGGTCGCCATTCTGCCGCGGATCAGCGGCGTGACAATGATGCAGCACTTGCTGCCCGCCGCCGTATCGGGGTGCCCGCCGGGCGCGCCGCGAAGGACGCCGTCCGAACCGGTCAGCACGTTGACGTTGAAGCCGGTGTCGATTTCGAGCGCGGCGAGCACGACAAAGTCCAGTTTATTGACGAACGCGCCCTTGTTGGCAGGATTCGCATACTGGCTTGCGCTCATCTCAAAGTGGTTCGGGGTCTGATGGATGCTGTTGACGGCGTCAAGATCGAAGTCCTGCACGTCGATGACCTTGCCGACCTTGCCCTTCTTCAACAGTTCGACCATCGGGCCACAGATGCCGCCGATGGCCCAGCCCATCTTGATATTCCGCTCATCCATGTACTTTTCAAGGAACAGGTTGGCGGCAAGGCTCGGTCCGCCCACACCGGTCTGGAACGAGAAACCGTCCTTGAAATACGGCGTTGCGGCAATGACCTTGGCAACGTTTTCCGCCATCATCAGATCGCGCGGATTCTGCGAAATGCGCGCGGCGGCGGACGCGATCTTCTTCGGGTTGCCGATGGAATCCACAACCACGACCGCATCCACGTCGATCGCCTCGACAGAAGCGGGCATATTCGGGAAATCCACCAAACAGTCCGTGACGACGACAACATGATCGGCGTACTTGGCGTCGGTCATCGCATAGCCCATCGAACCGCAGTTGGATTTTCCGCCGATGCCGCGGCAGTTGCCGACCTCGTCGGCTGTCGGCGCGGCGATAAACGCGATGTCGATATGCACCTCGCCGCCCTCGATGGCACGCGGACGGCCGCCGTGAGAGCGGATGATCGCCGGGGTCTTCAGCTTGCCCGCCGAAACGACCTCGCCCATGCGGCCGCGGATGCCGCTCGTCTGGATACCGACGACCTTGCCCTGCTCGATATAATCGGCAATCGGGTCGTGCGCGGCGCCGAGACTGGAGGCGGCGATTGTGAGATTATCGAGGCCAAGCTCCTCGATCGCAGCCTTCATCACCATATTCACAACGAAATCGCCGTCGCGCAGGTGGTGATGGAACGAAAACGTCATGCCGCTCCTGGCGCCGCATTGGCGCAGGGCGTCGGCAAGCGTTGCAACGAGCTTGCTCTCCTGCGGCTTTTCATAGCGACGGGTACGGGGCGCGGCCTTTTGGAGGTACTTGCCATCCATGTAGTTCTTGCCCTGATAGACCTCTTTGCCATTCACAAGCAGCTCATCCGGGATTTCTCTTCCGACATAGTTTTTCATACCAGATCCCCCTCATACATGCCGCAGGCACGCGCCAGTTTCAATGTGCGCTCCGCGCCCGGAATAAACGCGATGTCGATCATCTTGCCGTCCACCGTAAACACGCCGACGCCCGCCGCGCTCTGTTCTCTGTACGCGCGAAGGATGCGCTCGGCCTGCACGATTTCTTTCTCGGTCGGGGCGAACGTTTCGTGTACAAACCGGATCTGCTTCGGGTTGATCAGGCTCTTGCCGTCGAAGCCCATCGCTTTGTTCTGCCGCACCTCGGCTTCAAAGCCCGCCTGATCGTCCAGATTCGTAAAGACGGTGTCGAAGCATTGCACGCCCGCCGCGCGCGCGGCAATCAGCATCTGCCCTCGCGCAACGACCATGTCGATGCCGTCCGGCGTGGGCTTCGTCTGCATGCACTTGCGGAA
>JAFUDD010000065.1 GCA_017459315.1 Clostridia bacterium
ACGGGATTAACGCGTGCCGGTTTGATCCGAAAAATGGTGTTGAACTGTCCGATCCGCGAGCGTCCGAACGCCGACTTTCTTGCGCTGACCGACGCGATCGACAGGATCGGCGTCAACTTCAATCAGCTGGTGCGAAAGGTCAATACAACCGGCGCGGCAACAGAAAGCGATCTTCGCGAAGCCAAACGCACCTACCAACAGGTGCTGCGCCTTATGCGCGAATGGGAGAAAACATGGCGGTAACGAAAATCCTGTCCAAGAGCATGCGCCTTGATAAGCTGATTCGGTATATCCAGAACCCGGACAAAACGGACGATGCCGTCCTGACCTACTGCCAGTACTGCGACCCAAAGGATGCTCCTCGGCAGATGCAGGAAACGAAAGAACGGTACGGCAAGACGGACGGCATACAGGCGTTTCATATTATTCAAAGCTTTGAACCCGGGGAGATCACGCCGGAGCTTGCCCACGAACTCGGCATCCGGTTTATCAAGGAGCATTTGTCCGATTACGAAGTCGTTATGGGCACGCATATCGACAAGCATCACGTCCATAACCATATAGCACTGAATTCCGTCAGCTTCAAAACCGGCAAGAAGTATCACAGCACGGCACAGTCGTACTATCAGCAAATCCGAAAGATTTCCGATCGGCTGTGCAAAGAATACGGCCTTTCCATCGTTATGCAAACGAGCGGCAAAGCGTTGTCCTACGCTGAATGGAAGCTGCACGACGCCGGCCTTATGACCCTCCGCGAACTGTTCGATCAGGATGTGGACGAATGCCTGTCGCAAGCCATGGATCTTGGCGGCTTCTATGCCTTCATGGAAGATCACGGGTATACGGTGCGGCACCACGGCTCCTATCCCTCCTTCGTCCCGGACGGATATTCCCATCCCTACCGGATCAAGCGCAACGGCAGATCATGGACGGAGGACGATATAGAGAGGTTCATCGACGAAGCCATGACCGATCCGACCTTCGAGGTCATTATGCCCAAGGTGCAGAACGCATTTGTCCCCTACGGCAAGCAGAAGGGCTTCCGTGCGCTGTATGTGTCATGGATGTATGTGCTCGGTATTATCGGGCAGGGCAAGCGGACGCAGTACCCAAGGGTCAATTACAAAGAGATCAAGCGGTTTGAGCAGTACAAAGCCCAGGCCGCTTTTTTAGATCGGAACAAGATCGACACCGTGGGTCAGCTGCAGGCAAAGATGACAGAACTGAACGGAACCGTGGACACACTGACCAAGAGCCGGATCATCTGGAACAGCAAAAAAAAGCGGCGGCGCGAACTGTATGCCGCGGTGTCTACCATCGAACATCTTGCGGATGTTCCCGATCTGTATGCGCAGGGCGTTGCCGGCATCGAGGAGGATTACAAAAAATATCTGAACGCACAGAAGAAACTGTCGGGAATGGATACAGAGGCGTTGAAAGCGGAGCGAAACGAAGTGTACGAAAAGATCGCTTCGATCAATGCCGAGATCCGGGCGTGCAAAAAGGAGCTTCGGCTTTGTGAACAGATACAAACGGATTCTCCGAAGATCGAACGGCAGATGAGCGAACAGATCGAGCTGGAAGATCGGGAACGAGACTATTACTTGTAAGGGAGGAACGATATGAACGGTGAAGCGGCGGACGAAGTTGTCCGCATGGTGCTGAACGGAACCGAGGTCGCCATCCGGCTGACCGGTTCCGCGGCAAAGAACCTTGCAGCAATTCTTGTTGCATGGTCGAAGAATCATAAAAAGGTCTACGGCAAGACCTCCATGATGAAGCTCCTGCGCTCCGGCGAGGAGCTTCAGGTTTTGACGCTGACGAAGGAACAGTATAAGGAGTTTAAAGACTCGGCAAAGAAACAGGTGCTGTTTGCGCCGTTTGTCAATACGAAGGCCGACGACGGCAAAGTGGACGTGGTGATCGCGTCCCGATCGGTGCCGCTGGTGAACCACATCTTAGAGCGGATCGGGTATAACCATGTGCTGCCCGAAGCGGAAGAACCGTCAAAAAAAGATACTCCGTCGAAGCAAAACTCAA